>JBJTRR010000217.1:0-10439 GCA_046076185.1 bacterium
GATTTGGCACACCCGACCGTGAAATTTTATGAGACGGCCGAGGACTGGGCCGACTTGCTTGAGGGGCGTAAGGAGATTCGCGAGAAGCGTGTGTCGCTATTGAAGCACATGAAGCACCGAGAATCGGCCCGATATCGAAAAATCCGCGAAGAGAAGAAAAAGCGGCTGAAAAAGCCTGAAGACGACGAAAAACAGAAGGAATAAAATGCAATTTGCTTAACTGATTGCATTAATATTTGACAAAACCCCCTCGGGGAAGCTGGCAGCAAGGCTGGCTTTGCCCTGGGGGGTGGTGTGTTTATTTAAATTCTGGTAATTCAGATCCATCAAGCACTTGTCCGGCGGCGATCAATCGGCCCAGCGGTTCTGCGTTTTGCGATGTGCCTGCAAGCTGTACGCTGAGAGGCAAACCATGCGAAGAGAGCCTGATGGGCACGGTCAGGCTGGGCACACCCAAAAGTGTCCAGGGTGCGTTAAGCACAGGGTCGCCAGTGGTTTCTGGTGTAGGAGCCTCGCCCCGGGCGGCCGGCACCAGAATGGCGTCGTAGCCTTGAAATTTATGAATAAACTGGCTGAAAATCTGGTCACGGTATTTTAGAAGCTGTTGATAGGGTTCGGGCCCTATCTCTTTACCTTCTTCCACCCACGACCTGATTTTCGGGAGATACTTTTCCGGATGTTCGGCAAACCATTGCAGATGAGTCACGGCGCATTCATTCAACATAATTCTGCGATGGGTTTGCCAGAGATCATCGTTGAAAATGTCAGAGGCGTCGATGGTTTCAACGGTGTGATTGCCGGCTTTCAGGATAGCTTCCGCATCATCAACCGCAGCAAGCATTTCCGGTACAGCCAGTTCGGCGAACCGGCCGGTGAGCCGGGCAATTTTCAGCGGTTTTTTTCTGCTGAGACGTAATCCCATGTGAAACAAGGCGTTATCGTTTTCAACCGCCGATTTGTACATAAACATATCTGTCAGGAAGGCCAGGTCGCCAACCGCAGGAGTGATGAATCCGAGGGTATCAAGCGAGGGCGAGCATGGCACGACACCCGTCACAGGAATCATGTTATATGGCATTTTCAGCCCGACAACACCGCAGAAGCTGGCAGGGCGATTGATCGATCCGCCGGTCTGCGAGCCAAGAGCCACAGGCACCATTCGGCAGGCCACGGCGGCACAACTGCCGCTGGAAGAACCGCCGGGAGTCGTTTGAGGGTTGTAAGGGTTGGTAGTTTCCGCCGGGTCGATCGAAGCAAACTGCGTGGTGACGGTCTTGCCGATGGGGATCATGCCCTTGAGTCTCATTCGAGCCACTATTTCAGCGTCTTTTTCAGCGATTCTTTCCTTCCATGGGCTGAAGCCAGCCACGGTCGGCCAACCTTTGACATCAATAATATCCTTGACACCAAAGGGAATGGCAACCGTCGGAGCAAATGGCATACGCCTGAATTTAGACTGTTTCCGATAATCATCAGCCTGTTTTGCCGCTTTGATCGCACCTTCCTCATCGACCATGACCCAGGCTTTGACTGTTCCATCAAGCCTGGAGATTTGATGGAGACACTGTTCCACAAGCTGCCGGCTGGTGATTTGCCCGGTGGTGATGGCTTTTACAATCTGGGTGAGGCTTTGAAACGGCAGGCTGGCCTGATCAACAATGGGCGGCAGAGGGAGCATGGCTGGTTCCGGAAGATGAGGCCGGGGGGCCTGTCAGGCAAGCTCTTCTTCGTCGGGGTTGGGGGCGGCGATATTGTCGGCTTCGGGCAGGGCGATGCCGGCTTCGGTCAGGGCTTTGCGGATGGCATCCATCAGCCGGTCGAGGGCGAAGGGCTTGCGCAGATAGTCTTTCACACCAAGCATTTCGGCATAGGCGCGATGGCGGCTGCCTTCATTGGCGGTCATCATGATGGTGGGGATGGGGCCTTCGGGGTCAGTCCGCAGCTTTTCCAGCACCAGGAAGCCGGACTTTTTGGGCATCATCATGTCAAGAATCATCAGATCAGGCCGCTTTTCCTCGGCGGCGGCGAGCCCGGCCGAGCCATCGCGGGCGATGAGAACGCTGTAGCCGCGGGACTCGAGAATGGCCGTGAGGGATTCGATGATCTCGGTGTCGTCATCAACGACAAGGATGCGGGGCGAGCTGGCCATGATGCTTGTTCCCAGTGTTGCAGGTCTGGTTTGGCGATTGTGCAGGTTAAACCTTTCATATCCAGATTACGCGAGAAATGCGGCAGAATCAAGCTTTTCCTGCTGTCAGAATCCTTGACAGCCTGCCCCAAAGAACTGGATAATACTATACTTAATACGCATTTGAGGCCGGTTGCCCCGGCTGGAAATGCAACCTGGAATATCGCCCGGAAAGCCCCCGCGACACTGGCGGGATGAAGAGAAAAAGCCCATGCCGAGCCCGGCCAAGCCTGCCCTGGAAGATTTGATTCACGAACGCATTCTGATTCTGGACGGGGCCATGGGCACCATGCTCCAGACGTTTGGTCTTACCGAGAAAGACTTTCACGCTGATCGATTCAAGGATCATCCAATCCCGCTCAAGGGCTTTAACGATCTGCTTGTGATCACCCGTCCCGACATCATCGAAGAGGTTCATCGCAAGTATCTGGAAGCCGGCGCCGACATTATTGAAACCAACACATTTAACGCAACCCGAATTGGCACAGCCGATTACGGCATGGAACACCTGGTGCGTGAACTGAATACGGAAGCCGTGCGGGTGGCCCGTCGGGCGGCCGATGCCTTCACCGCCCAGAACCCGGCCAAACCAAGGTTTGTTGCCGGTTCGATTGGCCCGACAACCAAAACGGCCTCAATTTCGCCGAATGTTGCTGACCCAGGATATCGGGCCGTGACATTTGACGAGCTGGTTGATGTCTATGGTGAGCAGGTGGAAGTGCTGGTCGAAGCCGGAGTTGATGTTCTCTTTCCGGAAACGACATTTGACACACTGAACCTGAAAGCCTGCCTTTTCGCCATCAGCCAGTTTTTTGAACATACCGGAACCAGGATTCCGGTAATGATTTCCGTTACCATTACCGACAAATCAGGGCGCACGCTCTCAGGCCAGACAGCCGAGGCTTTCTGGGAGTCGATCCGCAACTTCCCCATGCTCACTGTGGGCATCAATTGTGCCTTGGGGGCCGAGGACATGCGTTCCTACCTCGAAGCTCTTGCAAAAACCGCCACCTGCGGCATCAGTTGCCACCCAAATGCCGGCCTTCCCGACGGCTTTGGCAATTTTGACGACCCGCCCGAGCATATGTCGCAGGTGATTCGTGAATTCGCTACCAGCGGGTGGCTGAATATCGTGGGCGGATGTTGCGGCACGAACCCTGATTACATCCGTCAGATTGCAGCCGCCGTTGAGGGCATTTCGCCCCGCCCGCGGCCGACCTGGCAGCATCTCGCCAGCTATTCCGGGCTTGAGCCGATTGCATTTCAGGAAGGAATCACGTTTCTGAATGTCGGCGAACGGACAAATATCACAGGTTCGCGGAAATTCGCCAGGCTCATTCGCGAAGGCAAGTTCGACGAAGCGATTTCCATCGCCCGCGACCAGGTTGATGGCGGGGCGAATATCATTGATGTGAACATGGATGAGGGGTTGATCGACGGCGAAGCGGCAATGACCCGGTTTTTGAACCTTG
This sequence comes from bacterium, assembly GCA_046076185.1. Lineage (GTDB taxonomy): Bacteria > Planctomycetota > Planctomycetia > Isosphaerales > Isosphaeraceae > QWQI01. The sequence continues at coordinate 3,661 of JBJTRR010000217.1, forward strand.
TTGCCGCCGAGCCTGATATTTCCCGCGTGCCGGTCATGATCGACAGCTCGAAGTTCTCGGTCATCGAGGCTGGCCTGAAGTGCGTTCAGGGACGTTCCATTGTCAATTCGATAAGCCTGAAAGAGGGCGAAGATGCGTTTCTGAAGCAGGCCCGGCTTGTGCGGCAATATGGTGCGGCCGTTGTTGTCATGGCATTTGACGAACAGGGTCAGGCAACGGATGCTGACAATAAAGTCGCAATCTGTAAAAGGGCTTATCAATTACTGATTGAAAAGGCTGGGTATCATCCGACGGATATCATTTTTGACACGAATATTCTTACGGTCGGAACTGGCATTGAAGAGCATAATCGCTATGCCATCGAGTTTTTTGACGCTGTCAGACGGCTGAAAACGGAGTGCCCTGGTGCCCGCACCTCAGGCGGTGTGTCAAACGTCTCATTTTCGTTTCGAGGCAATGACACAGTGCGAGAGGCTATGAATTCAGCCTTTCTGTATCATGCCATTCAGGCCGGGCTTGATATGGCGATTATTAACCCAACGCAGCTTATGGTTTATCAGGATATTCCGGCAGACCTGCTGGAACATGTGGAAGACGTGCTCTTTGACAGGCGTCCGGATGCTTCTGACCGGCTCATTGAGTTTGCCGAGCAATTCAAGGGTGCGGCCAAGAAAGAAAAAGCCCGCGACGAAGCATGGCGAGACGGCGTGCTGGAAGATCGGCTGGCACATGCGGTGATTCATGGCCTTGGCGATTATCTTGATATCGATCTTGCTGAAGCTCAGAAGAAGTATTCACCCACATTGTCAATTATCGAAGGCCCGCTGATGGACGCCATGAATATCGTGGGCGACCGCTTCGGGGCCGGGCAAATGTTCCTTCCGCAGGTTGTCAAATCGGCCCGGGTCATGAAAAAGGCTGTTGCCTACCTTATGCCATTTATGGAAGCTGAAAAACAGGCTGGTGGGCAGGAACGTAAAGCGCGTGGCAAGATTTTAATGGCCACGGTCAAGGGCGATGTTCATGACATTGGTAAGAATATCGTTGGTGTGGTGCTGGGCTGCAATGACTACGATATTGTTGATCTCGGAGTCATGTGCCAGTGCGACAAGATCCTTAAGGCGGCCAAAGAAAATCAGGTCGATATGATCGGCCTTTCGGGCCTGATTACCCCCAGCCTTGAAGAAATGACACATATCGCAAGTGAGATGCCGCGTGAGGGATTTTCGGTGCCGCTGCTGATTGGTGGGGCCACCACAAGCCCGCGGCACACGGCGGTGAAAATTGCACCTGCCTATGAAGGCCCGGTGGTGCATGTGAAAGACGCATCAAAGTGTGTTGGCGTGGTTGACCAACTGATGAGAGACGACACTCGTCCGGGGTTTCTTGATCGCCTCAGGAAATCGCAGGATGACGACCGGGCCGGATTCGCCCGCAAGCGTGCCCGCGACCTTGCGAGCTATGATTCAGCCCGGGCCGACCGGCTTGATCTTGACTGGTCTTCTTACAATCCGCCGAAGCCTACGTTTACAGGCGTCAGGGTGATTGATGAACAGCCTCTGGAAGAGCTTCTGGAGTATATTGACTGGTCGCCGTTTTTCCACGCGTGGGAGTTTAAAGGAAAATTCCCAACAATACTTTCCGACCCTGTTTCGGGTAGTGAAGCACGCAAACTTTACGACGACGCACGTAAGATGATGGACCGGATTATTGCTGATGGTTCCATCAAAGCCTCTGGGGTTTACGGTTTCCTGCCCGCACATGCCGAAGGCGATGACATTGTCTGTTTTGCTGATGAGACAAAAGGTGAAGAGATTTACCGTTTTCCGATGCTTAGGCAGCAGTGGCAGAGGGTGGGCCAGAAGCAGTTTCTGAGCCTTACTGATTATATTGCACCTGCCGAAAGCGGGCAGGTTGACTATCTGGGCGGTTTTGCGGTGACGGCAGGGTTGGGGGCCGACGAGCTGGCCCGAAGGCTGGCCACGGCCGACCACGACACTTATAGTGGCATACTTGTCAAAGCCCTGGCTGACCGCCTGGCTGAAGCCTTTGCCGAGTACCTGCACCGAAAGGCCCGGCGGGAATGGGGCTTTGGCTCGGTTGAAAATCTTTCGAACGACGACCTGATCGCCGAGAAATATCGCGGCATCAGGCCTGCGCCGGGTTACCCGGCCTGCCCGGATCACACGCCCAAGCGAACGCTGTGGCAGTGGCTCTCGCCCGAGGCGAATTGTGGCATGGGCCTGACGGAATCGCTGGCGATGTATCCGGCCGCGTCGGTTTCAGGCTGGTATTTCAGCCACCCGATGGCCCGCTATTTCGCGGTGGACTGGGTGACGGAAGAGCAGGTGGACGATTACGCCCGGCGATCGGGCATGACCAAACGCGAGGCGGAACGCTGGCTGGCCCCGAATCTGGCCTATGATCCACAGCCTGCCCAGGCTGCAGCGGCCGGCAAGGCGTGAACTTCGCGAAGCTTGACTTCGTGTTCTATGATTCTATAAACGACACCCATTTGCAGGATTTTAGGGAAGTCACCGACCGATGAACCGCCGACTGACCATGCTTTCGCTGACACTCTCGTTGACCGCCGCCCTGACGATTGCCCAGGACGACCCACCTGCCCGGCCCAAGCCGCCGCGGCCTTCGCTGGCAACGCAACTGCACCACAGCACAGAGTTTAAGACACCGTTTACACCCGATCCGCTGCATGATCATCCGCAGTTTTTCCCGCAGATTGAGTCGAATCCGGAATCGCCCGAATATCATCCAGGGGCGGCAAATTCGGTGGTTCGGCATCAGCCGGTGCGATATCGATCGGATAATAATACGTATGGGTTCCGCAATCCTGGCCACTTGGCCCGGGTGGCAGAGTGTTACGCGCACGAACAGAAATTTGACAACCCGGCGACCGACCCGATTCATCCTGCCACGTTTAACGAGCAGACCACAGCCCTTTCACGCGGCATGCAGATTCAGGCCTATAATGCAGGCACGGCACGCTATAACGCCGTGATGCAATCCATTTATGCTTATTCGCGACCCATGGGTGGTTTCGGCTGGGGTGGTGGGTTCTTTTAAGCGGTTTGCGAGCCGACGGTACTCGATGGCCATAGGCCAGTGCTATGCGTAGGTGGCAGCGATGAAGCCCAACCTGTAGCGGAATTGGGTTTTGGGTGGCCAGCGGCCATGGCTATGCATATGTGGCTCCGCTGGAGCCACAAACAATTACTTTTGAAGGCTTTATGCTAACCCGCCGCGCGAGCGAGGGTGTGGCAAAAGTCGGTTCCTTGCTTGCGCTGCGGGTTAGTTTGTGATAAAAGAGCACTACCCCGGCCACTGGGCGGCCACCCATCCAGCGGTGGGGAATCAGCGGAACGTAGGCAAAAAGCATGGCCAACGCTTACGCTTCTGGCTCGTCAAAGGCCGGGAAACAGCACAGCAAGCCGTGTCGCGTGAACACCCATTAGCATTTTTCACCGACTGACCTTGCCCAATTTCCGGTTCTGTGGCAAATTCTGGCCAAGTTTCGGTATTTCCGGCCACAACGCGTAAATGGAGTCACGCGATCATGACCAGATCCCCCAAGCAGCATCTTGTTCGGCTGGCACTCGGCACGCTTGCCACCACGGCCTCGGTTTTTATCTCCTCGGCCCAGGCCCAGGACCCCGCCGCCCTGCTCAAAACTTATGTGCCTACTCTGCCGATAGCAGCCGAATTTGACACACCCGCCACGCCCGAAGCCCTTGCTGCCTGCAAGCTTGAACCGACAACCAACCCTAGCGGTTATGCCGTGCGCGATGGCCAGGGCCGCGTCCTGCGCAAGTTTGTCGCTCTCAATGGTAGCCGTAAAGTCAACCAGTGGAGCTATTATCAGGATGGATTCGAAGTCTATCGTGAGCTTGATATTGATAATCAGCCCGGCGTTGACGAAGCCCGCTGGCTCAATGCCGGTGGCTCACGCACAGCCATTGTAAAGAATTCTAAAGTGGTTGGCTGGAAGAGGCTTTCGGCTGAAGAGGCCAGCAAAGTGCTGGTGCAGGCCTTAGTGCGCAAGGATATGGCCCTGCTTGAAACCGTGATGGCACAGCCGGAAGAGATTTCGTCGCTGGGGCTTTCGGCTGAAGCCACCAAAACCCTGACGGCCCCAGCCGCCAAACGAGGCGAAGCCGTGAAAGCACTGATTGGCCAGCTTGTGGGCTGGAACGAGACGACCAACTGGCTGCGATTTGATGGACACATGCCACATGTGGTGCCAGCCGATGCGGCCAACCTGGCCGGCGACATTCTGACATATGAAAATGGTGTGGTGTTTGTGGCATCAGGCAATCAGTCAGACCCGACCAAGACGAGCTATCTGCAAGTGCCTGAAATGGTTAAGATCGGCGAAACCTGGAAATTTGTGAGCCTGCCGCGGGCGATTAACCCTGGCGCCAATGAACCGGCCGCCGGTGCCGATGTGGAAACGGTGCGTGCCCTGGTTTATCGCAATTCGGCTGCCCCCGGAGCACCTGGAGCCAACCCGGCCCTGGAAACGGCCTTGAAGGCCCTGGCTGATTACGATGCTGCCAATGCAGCGGCTTTGGGCTCGCCCGAGCGGCAGAATGTGGCCAAATATCATGTGAGCCGCGTGCCTGTGCTGAAGGCCGTGATGCTGGCCGCCCCTGACGCCGACAAACCGGTTTACCTGCGACAGATTGTCGATAGCCTGGCCGCCGCTGCCCAGACGGGGCAATATGAAGACGGCTTCAAGGTGCTTGACCAACTGGCCAAAGACGATGCTTCCATCGCTTCGTATGTCGCCTTCCGCAAGATTGCGGCCCAGTTTGCGATTGATAACGAGCAGCCGGGAGCGAATTTGATTAAGGTTCAGCGCGACTGGCTGGGCAACCTTGAGAAATTCCTGACCGCTTTTCCGAAGTCGGCCGAGGCCCCGGAAGCCCTACTGCAACTTGCTTCGATCAATGAATTTAACGCGGATGAAGACAAGGCCAGAGGCTATTACACGAAGCTGGCCGCCGACTTCCCTGACACTGACTTTGGTAAAAAGGCGGCCGGTGCCCTGCGAAGGCTTGAAATTGTGGGCAAGCCACTGGCCCTGACCGGCAAGACGACCACCGGACAAACTGTGGACCTGAGCAAAGGCACGGGCGGCAAGACAGTGGCGGTGGTCTTCTGGGCGAGCTGGGCCGAGCCGGCCCGCAAGGACCTGACCGAGCTGGCCAAGCTGGCGGGCACGAAGTCAGGCGATTTTCAGGTGGTCACCGTAAGCCTTGACAACACGGCCGACGACCTTCAGAACTTTTTGAAGACCTCACCAATGAGGCTGCCGGTGATTTTTGAGCCAGGCGGGATGGATGGACGGCTGGCCCAGGAATTTGGGATTATTAGCCTGCCGACAGTCTTTTTGATCGACGAAAATGGCAAGGTGACGAACCGCCTTGTGCGAACGGCCGCTGAAATTGCCAAACAGCTTGACCGCGACGACGCACCCAAGACTCGCGGCGTGGCAGCTGGCACAAGTGGCCAGCCAATTCGCTGATTTGCCGGATCGATTGAAAAATTGACACGGGCGGCCTGCGGAGATTTCCGCCGGTCCCCTTTTTTCTTTTATGGGCCGATTGGGTATATTGAGTGGATTGCAATTGCATCGAGAAATGAAACCGAAAGAGCGTGAGTGATTAAAATGTCGCAGAATATGCCGGATTCGCCGCGAGCCTGGGCCTGTTTGAACGGGGAGTTCATGGCTTCAGAGTACGCGAAAGTATCAGTGTGGGATCGCGGATTTGTTTTTGGCGATGCTGTTTATGAGGTCTGCCGCATTTATTCCGGCAAGTCGTGGCTTGAGGACGAGCATTTCGACCGGCTTGAGCGAAGCCTGAGCGAGATGGAGATCAAGGGCGTGGACCTGGCACACCTGCAAAAGCAGTGCCTCGAGACGATTGCTCAGTCGCGGCTGGGCGAAGCCACGCTTTATATTCAGATTACGCGGGGTGTGGCGCCCCGGGCGCATGCCTTCCCGGACCCGCCGGTGAAGCCGACGGTGTTTATTGCCGTTCGCCCTTATGACGACAGTAAGGTTGCGGCCAACAGGCAGCATGGGGTGACGATTCGTTCTTACCCCGACCTGCGCTGGGGCCGCTGCGACGTGAAAAGCACAAATCTGCTGGCCAATTGCATTGCTCTTGAGCATGTCAAGCGTCAGGGGGCATTTGAAGCGGCCCTGCACGACCCGAACGGCCTGATAACCGAAGCCACCCACAGCTCGCTTTTGTGGGTGACGGGCGGGAGGCTTCAGGGCACGCCTGAACATGACAACATTCTGCCAGGCTGCACCCGCCTGCTGGCAAGCCGCCTGGCCGGCAGCCTGGGCATGAAGATTGAAGACCGGAAGATCAGCCTGGATGAGCTGAAAAAGGCCGACGAAGTGATTTTGATGGGTACCACAATTGAGGTGATGCCTGTGACAAAGGTTGACGACACGGTGATTGCCGGCGGCACGCCCGGGCCGGTGACCCGGAACCTGCAAAAGGCCTATAAAACGGCCGTGCGGGAATGGCTGGACCAAACCGTGCTGGCATTGTGAATGAACTTTCGCCCGGTTGCAGCACACTTATGAGCCAGTCACCCGAAGATGAACCACTTGACGCCTATAGTGCCCGGCTTTATCGCAAGCCGATGCCAGCCGGGGCGATAGTTGACCTAATATTACTACAGAAGTCAGATTTGACTCATCCCATTGACACGTGCCCGGCAGCGGAAACACTGCGAAAAAAGGG
>JBJTRR010000218.1:0-8706 GCA_046076185.1 bacterium
ACAAAAAGGATGTGCACGCGTGGTATGATGCCCTTGAAGAGAAGCCCCGCTGGGCTGCCCAGGCGGCCTTCTGGCGGGCCGTGGCCGGGCGATGCAAGAACTCACCGGCCATTTTTTGCTACGACCTCATGAACGAACCGGTCGTGCCGGGCGGTAAGCGCAAGCCGGGCGACTGGCTTGGCCCCGCCTTTGGCGACAAGCATTTTGTGCAGATGATCACGCTTGATCAAGCCAGCCGGCCGCGATTTGAAATCGCCCGCGAATGGCTTGCCTACCTCACCACAGAACTGCGCAAAGTGGACGACCGCCACCTTGTCTCTGTCGGGATGGTTGACTGGAGCCTCGACCGAAAGGGCCTGACTTCCGGCTTTATTCCTGAAAAAGTCTCAGCCCCACTCGATTTCATTTCCGTGCATATTTACCCGGAACGAAATAAAATTGATGAATCTCTGGAAACCCTCAGAGGCTTTCAAGTCGGCAAGCCGGTCGTCATTGAAGAAACTTTCGCCCTGAAATGCGACACGCAAGACTGGCGAAATTTCGTAAATCGCTCAGCACCAGATGCCAGCGGCTGGATCGGCTTTTACTGGGGTAAAACACCGGATGAACTGAAAAAAGCCAACACCATAGCTGATGGCATTTTGCTCAACTGGCTGGAAGAGTTCCGAAAAGGCCCGCCGAAGTCATAACAATAATAACCTCGGCGAATTTGAGATGACCCGGAAAATCAGCCGTTGGCCATTTCAGCCACGAGATTTTTGAACAGTTTTCCGGTATTGCGTCTGATCATCATGATGATCAGGGTCGAAAATATTTTCAGGACAACTGAAAATCGCTCGGCCACAAGCTTTGAATGATAGTCAAGGCGTGTTTTGTCGCCCTGTGGGGTTAATTTGTATTCCACCTCAATTTTGCCGCCATTTGCCAGGTCGGCTGCGTCAATCGAAAGCGTAAAGCGTTTGGGATACTGCACTTCAGGAATGGTGGCGTGGTATGTTCTCAGTTTTTTCCCTTCCTGCATGACCATTGTCCATGCTGAACCAGGTTCATAAGCGGTGCTCCCGTCGTCTCGCTTAAGCGATTGCAGTCCGGTCATCCACTTTTTCTGCAATTCTTCTGTAGTCAGCCATTTCCAGGCGGTTTCAATGTTTCCCGGCAATTCCACGGTCAGATCAATCGGTTTCATTTCGGCCATATTTTTGATCGCTTTCGACATAAGTTTGATATACGACATTCCATAAGAAAACAGCCCGATGTCTTGTTCACATCGGGCCCGGTCCTGATTTCTAATTGACTTGGCTGCTTCTTATTCCGCCTTGGCTTTTGCCTTGACTTTAGGGGCTGGGCGATTGCCCGGCTTCGGGTCAAGATTCTGGGCCAGGTCGTCGGCCGAGACCTTGCTGTTCACGCCAGCAACTGGCACTTCGGCCTTTGCTGTCCAGAGAATGGCATTCAGAACCAGCTTACGCTGATCGTCGTTGCCCCAGCCCTTATGAAAATGGCCACCGGTGAAGCCGAAGCCTCGACCGCCATCGGCACGTTCAACAGCCCAGGCCACGTGCTGTGGCTCGCCGTTGGCAATAGCCTTGCGCACTTGAGGGTTGCCGCTGTGCGGGCCATCGGGGCGGGTCAGGGTTGAGGTGGGGGGCAGGTCGGTCAGGATGGTCGTCACGCCCTGAAGGCCATCGCGGAATCGCATGTGGTAGTACCATTCATCGTTGGTTGAGAACGGCTTCACGCCATTGGTCACCGGATGCTTGGGCAGCGATTTGAAATTGGCTGTCCAGTGCGGGTTTACCGACCAGTTTGGCTCAAAATAGCCGCCCAGCATCTCTTTGAATTCGGTGCCGCGGTCAACTGGCACTTCCACGGCATAATGCACGCACACAAGCCCTGCGCCTCGCTTCGTCTGGGCCTGAAGCTGTTTCAGGTGGTCGCCCTGAAGGGCTGGGTGACCACCACCGCCATCGGCATAAATTAATATGGTGTCGGCCTTTTCCAGCTCGGCCAGGCTTGGCCATTCGCCGGAAAGGTGCGTAATCACCTTCATGTCAGGCACATTTTCCTTCAGGCATTTCGCTAATAGCAGCACACCGGCGTTATGTTCATGGTCGCCGGGGCCGTGACTGGGCCGTCCGGCCAGCAGCAGTGCGGTTTTCGGTTCGGCGGCCATTGAAGACGAGACAATGGCGGTGAAAAGAGCTGCCCAGAGGCAGCCAAGGGCAATTCGTCGCATGATTTTCAGCAAGACTCCCGGGTTTTTCTGGTGGGTTCCAATGCGGTTATTGTATTCTGATTATCTGCGATTGGCCGGCCGTTGCCAACACCCTGCCGCTTCAGCCATGATTTGCCGAATTTACGTGCGTTCTTTGAGAAAAGCATTTCAGCCATCATGAGTCATTCCGAACCGCTTTTAAACTGGTTGATGAATGCTCCCGAAGGTGCCGGCGATGGCAAAAGTGCCGATTTGGCAACCCTGCGTGAAATACTGGCCCGGACAATCAGCGACGCCCGGCTTTCCAGGTCAGAGCGAGACGTGCTCCGCGACAGCATCTGGGAGCAACTTCGCCAGCCTGATGAAACCCGGCTGACCGTGCTTCGCCGGGCGGCTTTTGATCTGGTTTCCGAGCGTCTGAACCATCATCCTGACCAGGCCCTGCTGGAATGGCTTCACGATATTGTTGAGATGCTCATTCCTCGGGAAACCCGAAAAAAAATGGCAAATGCCCAAAAAGAGCCGTTTGTGCTCTTCAGCCCGAACGACCCCTGTGCCGAACGCATCAGCAGTCTGATTCACCAAGTTCGACAGTCGATGGAACTTTGCGTATTTACAATCACTGACGATCGTCTGACTGAAGCCGTGCTTTCGGCAAATGGTCGCGGCGTGAAAATTCGCCTGATCACCGACGATCTAAAGTCGGAAGACCTCGGTTCTGACATTGCCCGCATCGCTGCCGCCGGTGTGCCGGTAAAGATCGACCGAAGCCCGTTTCACATGCATCACAAATTTGCAATTTTTGATAGCCAGATGGTGCTGACAGGCAGTTATAACTGGACACGAAATGCGGCCCGCGACAATCTGGAAAATCTGGTCGTCACGCATGATCCGCTCATCGTCAGGCCCTTTGCTGAAGAATTTGAGCGGCTTTGGGCCGAACTGGCCGCACTTTAGCCGGTTGGTCGGGCGCATGCCAGCTGATTGCATGATAGAATAATTTCAGCGATGGTTTTGATCCGTTTAATAACTCTCGCAAAGCAGCCGTGCAAGCGGAAATTCAAGGCAAAAGGGCAGGCGGAAGATGCAACATCACCATGAACCGCACGACCGCATGGACACGCACCAGAAGGCCCTGCGGATCAATCTTGACAACACCAAATACGGCACTTTTGCTGAAATTGGGGCAGGGCAGGAGGTGGCCCGCTGGTTCTTCCGTGTCGGGGCCGCCGCCGGCACGATCGCCAAAAGCATTTCCGCCTATGACATGACCGTTTCCGACGCGATTTATGGCCACACAGGCCGTTATGTCAGTCGCCAGCGTCTGGAACGGATGCTTGAATATGAATTCCGCCTGATGGGCGAGCGTCTGGCCGAAAAACGTGGGGCCGATACGCGATTTTTCGCATTTGCTGATACGGTCGTGGCCAAAAGCTATACGCGCAACGACAATTTCCATGGTTGGATGGGTATCCGTTTCCAACATGCCCCCGGGGCTGAACCTTCGCAGATCATCCTGCACCTGACCCTACTGGACAAAGACAATCTGCCGCAGCAGGAAACGATTGGCATAGTCGGCGTAAATCTTATTTATGGTGCACTTTACGACTTCGAAAATCCTGTCGAGATGATGAAGAGCATCAACGACGAAATAAACGAAAACAGGGTGGAAGTTGACCTGATCGAATTCAGTGGCCCGGCCTTCAAAAAAATCGATAATCGTCTGATGAGCCTGGAACTTGTTCATCATGGTCTTTCGCCTGCAGCCATGTTCACCGCCGAGGGCAAGGTGGTTCTTCCGGCCGAGGCCTTTCACAAGCGGCCGGTGATGGTAACTCGCGGCAGCTTCCGGCCAATTACGAATGTCACAGTTGACATGATGACGTGTGCGCTTGCGCAGTTTGTGCAGGAACCGGCGAATAAAGAAAAAGATATACTGGTTGTCACCGAAATGACTCTGAATAACCTGGTGGAAGGCGATGCGATCAACACGCAGGACTTTCTTGACAGAGTCGATATTCTGGGCACCTTAAACCGGCCTGTGCTGATAACGAGCTTCGGCGAATTTTATCGTCTTGCGAATTATCTGCAGCGATACACCTCAGAAATGGTCGGGCTGGTCATGGGCGTGCCAACCCTGCGACATATTTTTGAAGAAAAATATTACGCCAATCTGGCCGGTGGCATTCTTGAATCATTTGGGCGACTCTTCAAAAACGACTTGAAGCTTTATGTTTATCCGGTGCTTGAGCAAAACACGGGTGCTGTGATCACAGCCGGTAATCTGCTGGTTTCGCCACGGCTTCAACACCTTTACAATTATCTGATTGAGAATCAGCATATTCAGAGCATTCGTGATTACAAGCCGGATAATCTGCGGATTTTTTCGCGGGATGTCTTTCGCCGAATGCACGAAGGTGACCCTACCTGGCTTGACGACGTGCCGCCCGGCGTAGGCCTTATGATCTGCCAACGCAAGCTCTTGGGTTATGATTCGGCTAAATTCGAACATAACGAACCACCCCCCAAGCCAAAAAAACGCTCAAAATAAACGCATTTCCAACGGGAGTTGCCCATCATGTCGCACCGCAACATCAGTCGCCGCAAGTTCACCGCTGCCAGCATCATTTCGCTGGCCGTGGTAAAAACTGCTAAATCAACAGCATTCATGGCCCCGGCCCGTCGCCTGCTGGGGGCTGACAAGGGCAGTGTGGCCCTGGTTGACGACTCGGGCCAAGTCTTCTGGCAATATCAGAATAAGGCCGAAGCCCACGACCTGCATCTTCTGCCAAATGGCAATGTGCTTCTGCCCGTGAGTCGAACAAAAGTCGTTGAAATCACGCCTGAAAACAAGATTGTCTGGAGCTACGACGCCCAGCCCCGCACGGGTTACAACGGTCGTGTGGAAGTACATGCTTTCCAGCCCCTGCCTGATGGCCGAGTGATGTTGGCCGAGTCGGGCAACAAACGAATTGTCGAAGTGGACCGCGACGGCAAAATTGCATTTGAAATGGAGCTGACCGTCGAACATCCGCATCCGCATCGCGACACACGCATGGTGCGTCGGCTTGATCATGGCGGCTACCTTGTCTGCCATGAGGCCGATGGCAAAATTCGCGAATATGATCGGTCAGGGAAAGTACTGTGGAGCTACCAGCTTGATCTTGGCGGCAGGCCACGATCCGACGGCCACGGCCCGGAAGGGCACGGCGTCGAAGTCTATGGTGCCATTCGTCTGAAAAACGGCCATACATTAATCGGCGGCGGAAATAATAACCGCGTTCTTGAAGTGGATCAAGCAGGAAAAATCGTCTGGTCGATTGATCAGAAGGAACTTCCGGGCATTACGCTGGCATGGGTGACAACCGTCACGGCCCTGCCGAATGGAAATATCGTTGTTGGTAATTGCCACGCCGGCCCAGGCCAGCCGCAGCTATTTGAAGTGACACGAGACAAAAAAGTCGTTTGGAAATTTGAGAATTTCAAGACTTTTGGCAACGGCCTTGCCGCCTCGCATGTGCTTGATTTGCCGGAAGGCACGGTTCGCTGATTTTAAGTCAGCAAAAATGCGGGCGTCACCCATGAATTGACGAATGACGCCCGCTGCAAGCGATTTAACAGATCAATAAGAATCGGCCGATACAACCTCTCCGCCATTACGGGAACCGATGGCCCACCAAGTGGTCTGGTTGATCGTGTCCTTGATAAAGCGTACCGAGCCATCGGTCATGCAAACGTTAACGCCACCCGGGTGCAGGCTAGAGGCATTTGACGTGCCCCAGAAATCCTGGCCCCAGTCAGCAATATAATTTGCGCCGCAGTTCCGTGAATTAGGTGTGCCAGTGTGGTGATAAACGCCGTAATTGGCATAGGCCGGATAGGCCCGGAACCAGCCCGATGTTTCACTGACCGATCCTGTTGCAACTGTCGTTGCCGGCAGTGAATTGCATCGTGACAAAACGCTGTTGATCGTCTGAAACGTCTGCGATCCAGCGGCTCGGCCGACATCTGTTACACGGAACCAGACTCGCCGAATATTATTCGGATTACTGTCGCCTGCTCTGACTGAACCAACATTGCTGTGGGCTGTCAGCTTCTCGCTGAAAAGCGTGGTGTTGCTTGTTCCATCAGTCAGGTCTCTCAGGCCAACGGTGGCTGCCGTTCGGCCAGGGCTGGGGGCACCTTCAGGCCATGAAGCCCCGCTGGGCACCCATGCGCCGTTATATCCATTGACTGGAAAAGCTCCGCCCGAACTACCGACATAGCTTGAAAGTGAAACACGCACCATCGGCGGGTCGGATGGGCAAAGCATTGAGGCGATCTGCACATTGAAAACAGTCGTATTTTTGTTGTAAAAGGCAGATCCGCTGGCGTTGGGATGCACCATCCCTGAATTATAGGCATTAAATGCTGCGCCCTGCTCAATATATTGCAGAATGGAAAGATGCCCGGCCGGGCCCCAGCCCCAACTGTCATAAGGCGAAGGGAAAAGCACTGATGGTGGCAGACAGCCATTAGAACTTTCGTAATTATGCACGGCCAGGCCAATTTGCTTCAGGTTGTTTGTGCATTGGGCCCGGCGTGCTGCCTCGCGTGCGGATTGCACGGCCGGCAACAATAGCGAAATGAGAACCGCAATGATGGCAATCACCACCAGAAGTTCGATAAGTGTAAAACCCTGATTTTTTCTGTGAAGTCTCACGGTCGTTAACCTCCAGAGCCGAATCGTGAATGAAGAATCGAAACACTACAGCATTGCCCTGAGACAATTGCTGAATTACAGGAAATGATATCGATCAGAATTATTGATGTTCTGACACTGTGATAGAACTCAATTGCGTAGAATCACATGGCAGAACAGAAGCAGAGAGGCAAAAAATCAGGATTTTTTCGCTTCTGTTTTAGGTGGTTCCGCTGTTTTCGCTGCTTTTTTAGCATCGGGTGAATTGGGACCACCTGCCGGGAAATTCAGATGCTCGCCTTTCTGGTCATGCAGTTCTGTAGGTTGGTGCGACGCACCACCACCACACCCTGATGCCAGAAAAACGAGCGAAAATAAAGAGAGTGTTGCGAAAGGAAGCTTCATTGCCAGATAACTCCTAGCACCTGCTTCAGTCGTCATCTTCCATGACATCAAAAGCACCCATTGCTCCGCATTGGGTCCGGTCGTCGTTCAATCTGGGCGTCTGAAATGAGGTAATTACATTATTTATTTCGACTTTTGAAACTGTCAAACATATTTTGGCGATTTCTGGTGGCATGAACCATCACTCTTGCCTGTGCTGCGCTTTTCACAGAAAATCAGTAACTGTATCATGATCTCTCCTCGCAGCTCTCCACTGAAATATTTGACTGGCGATCCAATGCCATGTCACAAAACAGGATCCTCCATCAAGCCATGAACCGACGTAAAGCTATTCATCAATTTTCAGTCTCAGCCCTGATTTTGATAGGCGTCAACAACACATTGCCTGCTCAGGAAGCCAAGAAAAAAGCCTCGCCCAAGGCTGCCGCACCAAAGGCATTGCCTGATAATATCGAGTGGCATAATGTCGAGGAATTCGGCCTTGAAGGTCGTGAATGGGCCGACCTGCCCCGGCTTCGTTATTACGACCGCTTCCCCTCTGAAGTTGAAAAGAAGGTACCGGCCCCAGTCTGGGGCCTCAGCCGTGATTCTGCCGGCATGATGGCCCGGTTTGCCTCCGACAGCCCCACCATCGCCGTGCGTTACACCCTTCGTAGTGAACGCCTTGCCATGCCCCACATGCCTGCCACTGGCGTGAGCGGTGCCGATCTTTATTCTCTTGACCCCTCTGATAACCGCTGGAAGTGGGTTTATTGTGCCCAGCCAGCCACAAAAAATGTCGAGACAATCCTGGTCTCGGGTATCGAGAAAAAAAAACGTGAATTTCAGCTCTATCTGCCTCTTTATAACGGCGTGGAAAAGCTTGAAATTGGCACTTTGAAGGGCACGGCCTTCACTGGCCACAAGCCCCGGCCCAAACCGGTGGTCTTTTACGGCACATCCATCACCCACGGGGCATCGGCCAGCCGGCCTGGTATGGTACACCCGGCGATCCTTGGCCGAAGGCTTGATCGACCTGTGCTGAATCTTGGCTTTTCGGGCAATGGCCGTATGGATGTGGGCGTCGGTGAAATGCTCGGCCGACTTGATGCCGCGGCTTATGTCATCGACTGCCTGCCTAACATGGGTGCTGCCCTGGTGGCTGAAAGAACCGCCCCGCTGGTGAAGCAGCTTCGTGCCGCCAGGCCCGGCACGCCAATCATTCTGGTTGAAGACCGTCGCAACACCAATTCATGGATCATCAAGAGCCGCGACGACTACCACACCGCCAACCACAAGGCCCTGAAACAGGCCTTCGACGAACTGACCGCCGCTGGCGTGAAGCAACTTTACTATGTGGGCGGCGATGCCCTGCTGGGCGACGATACCGAAGGCACAGTGGACGCTTCACACCCCACCGACCTTG
>JBJTRR010000219.1:0-1278 GCA_046076185.1 bacterium
TTCTGGCCGTTGATGACCCAGCCATCGCCGTATCGAACGGCGGGTGAGGTCATGCTGAAGATGTCGGAACCGGCTTCAGGCTCGCTGGCACCGTTGGCCCCGACATAGGTGCCATCGCACAGGCCCGGAGCCATTTCTGCTTTTGCCCGGCGGTGCCATAAAGCAGGATAGGAATGGTGTTTGTCCAGAGAGTGGCGTTCATGGCGAAGATCAGGCCGGCATCGTAACTGCCATAGCCCAGTCCTTCCATGGCGGCAATGGTTTCTGGCAGACCCTGCCCCTTGCCACCATATTCTGCGGGAACAGGCAGGCCGGCTACGCCAAAATCGGCCGCCCGCTTCCAGCCTTCACGCCAGAATTCAGCACGGGCGTCGCGTTCAAGAATATCATCGTTAAGATGTTCTTTGGCAAATTGATAGGCACGGTCGTGCCATGACTGAAGTTCGGGGCTGAGCGAGAAATCCATCGATGTGTAGCCTCCGTGCATCGCCGGGCTGATTTACCCAACGCTTGACGTTGTCAGTATATGCAGAGAATAGCAATTTGTCGGATTTTCGTAAATACGGACATTTCTATCTGATTTATGATAAAAAAAACGTGGGCTGGTGATGTGCTTTTTACCGACTGGCGGGATATAATTAGATATTCAAGCAGGATAAGTATTTAAGGAAGAAGCGGCGGGCGTCACTGGGGAAAGCTGGCGGGCGACGGAAACAAATCAAAGCAGGTGTTCTGTGGCGACAGGCAATCGCGATTCAAGCACGTTTTATGAGATTGTTCTTGGTTCAGGCTTGTTCAATGAGCCGCAGGTTGCGGAATTGAAAGAAAAGACGCTTTCCGGCGAATGGCCGTCGAGGGACAGGGAGCTGGCCTCGACGCTGGTGAAGGCCGACTGGCTATCAGAATATCAGGCGAAGCGGATTCTGACGGGCCGGATTGACGAACTGCAGATGGGCTCGTACCGGATACTCGACCGGTTAGGGGCTGGGTCGATGGGCCGGGTTTACAAGGCTCAGCACAAATTGATGGGGCGAGTGGTGGCCCTGAAGGTGATCGCGCCGGAACTGACATCGAACGAGCGGGTGGTCAAGCGATTTCTGCGTGAAATGAGGCTTGTGGCGATGCTTGATCACCCCAACGTGATCAAAGCCTATGAGTCCGGGCAGGTGGGCGAACAGCATTTTATCGCCATGGAGTATGTGCAGGGTGCAAGCCTGGGCGAAATGCTGAAAAAAGGCCCACTTGAGCCCGTGGCGGTGATCAAATATGCAGCCGATG
>JBJTRR010000220.1:0-5617 GCA_046076185.1 bacterium
TTGCTCAAGAAGGGCGTCTAAAAAATCTGGCGAAGCGGCTGGCGGACCGATTCGATCGGCATAGCCTGCTACTCGTATGATTGTGAATCTATCAGATGGGTGTGATTGCATTTCATGGCGAATGGCTTTTGACAGACGACTGAGCCTTGAATTGCTCTGGGCGGGGTCAATTTGCGCCATGCTGCCCGAGCAGTCTATGATAATTGCAAAATGATGGCCCATCGGCATCATTTCAAGAAATGCAACTTTAGGAATGATTGGCCGGGCAAGTGCCATAATCATAGAGAATAATGATAATGCAGCCAGAATAGCCCGCCATTTTCGCAGTGATATTGTTCTGGAAATGAAATAGTCAGGTTTAATACCCCATCCAGCGGGAACGGGGCGAAACTTGACTGGCTGCAGCCAGAAAAGCCAGATAGGCAGACCAGCCAGCGGCAGGCAGACGAGCCAGAGCGGTTGCTGAAATGCAATCAGGAGGTATGAGAAGAGGTTTTGCATGAATTAGACCCTCTTCCTGACAGCAGATTTCGAGCATGGATGACGCGGGCGCGGGCCTGGGCGGGGTCAGTATCGACAGTTGTCAGGTGGCCCATTTTGCGGCCAGGCTTGGGGCTTGATTTACCGTAAAGGTGCAACTGCACGCCTTGATCAGCGGCAAGCGTGGCGGCCCAGTCGGGCTCGCCATTGGCCCAGACATCACCCAGCAGGTTGGCCATGCAGGCGGGCGTATCGGTGTAGGTTTCGCCCACCGACCAACCGGCCAGAATGCGGGCCTGCTGGGCAAACTGACTGGTGGGCGAGCCTTCAATTGTCCAGTGGCCTGAATTGTGGGGCCGGGGGGCAAGTTCGTTGACAATCAGACTGCCGTCGTTCGTCAGAAAGAGTTCCACTGTCATGAGTCCGACATGATCAAGGGCTTTGACAACAGACCTGGCGATTTCAATAGCTTCGCGGGTGATGATGGGGCCGAATGGCGAGGGGAAAAGCGACCAGTCAAGAATATGATGAGTGTGGTGGTTCCACATGGGCCCGTGGCAGGCGGTGTGGCCGAATTGGTCGCGGCCGATGATGATGGATAGTTCAGCCTGGAACGGGACGATGGATTCAGCCACGCAGGGGCGGCGGCCGAGCGATTCCCAGGCTGTGGGCAGCTTATCGGACGATTCGACTTTTGTCTGCCCCTTGCCGTCATATCCTTCCGATGCTGTTTTCAGGATCAGCGGGAAGCCGACAGTCATCTCAGCCTGTTTCAATTGCAGTTCATGACTGATTTCGCACCAGCGTGGCAAGGGGCAGCCAAGGCGGGCGAGAAAGCGTTTTTCACGAATTCGGTTCTGGCTGAACCAGAGGCCGCGCCAGCCGGGGCGACAGGAAGCACCCAGCTTTTCAAGGTAAAAGAGTGATCGGGCCGGGATGTTTTCAAATTCCACGGTAATGACATTTGTGATCGACGCAAGCCGGGCAAGCGTTTCGCGGTTATCCCAGCGGCCGACTATCGGCCTGGCACCAACCTGGGCAGCGGGGCAATCGGGGTCGGGGTCGAGCACAGCCACACGAAAGCCCATTTGCCCGGCGGCCTGTGTGAACATGCGGCCAAGCTGGCCACCACCAATCAGGCCAAGGGTATCGCCAGGTTTGAGAGAGTGCGCTTGCATGGGTTATGACGTATGTCAGGACGCTGGTTCATGAGGGACGGATTCTGACTGATTCCGACGAAATTCCTGCAATTTTCGGCTGACTTCCGGGTCGATCAGGCCTATGATAGCCGCCGCCAGCAGCCCTGCATTGGCTGCACCCGATTCGCCAATAGCCAGTGTGCCCACGGGAATGCCTTTTGGCATTTGTACGATGGAGAGCAAAGAATCCTGCCCCTTCATCACGCGGCTTTCCACCGGCACGCCCAGCACGGGCAGATGAGTGAGCGAGGCAACCATGCCGGGCAGGTGCGCAGCGCCGCCGGCCCCGGCGATGATGACCTTCAGGCCCCGGCCGGAGGCTGATCGGGCATAATCAAACATGCGGTCGGGTGTGCGGTGGGCCGAGACGACGCGAGATTCAAAGGGCACGCCAAGTTTTTCAAGCAGATCGGCGGCATGTTTCATGGTGGGCCAGTCGGAAGTGGAGCCCATGATGATGCCGACAAGTGGCGAATGCTGGCTGATTTCGGCTGACATGACCGGATTCCATGAAACGCAACGACCGCGACCAAAGCTGGCCACGGTCGCTGAAGATGATCGTCAAAATCGAATACCGAAGGTGGGACTCGAACCCACACACCCTCGCGGGCACCGGATTTTGAATCCGGCGCGTCTGCCAGTTCCGCCACTTCGGCATAACTATCAAAATATAAAACATCCGGCCCGAAAGTCAATCGGGCGGTTTTGAATCACACCCTGCGGCCGGGAATTGCACACGCCCTGCCCGATCGAGTAGTCTGATGGGTTTGACCGGCTTTGCTCGCCCCATCAACCTTGAAAAAAGAGACCCGAGCCGATAAGGAACTTGCAAATGAAATTATCCAGCTGGCCTTTATTATTGATCTGTTTGGTTTTTCAGGCCTTGAACGGCTATTTCGCCGGCCAACCGGCCTGGGCCCAGGAAGCCAAAAAAACGCCCACCGACAAGCTGCTGGCAGATCAATCGGAATTTGCAGGCCAGAATCGCTGGATTTATAACGACCTGGATAAAGCCCTGGCCCAGTCCAAAAAATCTGCCAAGCCGGTTCTTATTGTTTTTCGATGTGTGCCGTGCGAAGCCTGTAGCCATTTTGACCGACGGGTGATTGAGCCTGACGCGGCCACCACTTCGCTGCTCGACAAATTTGAATGCGTTCGTATCACACAGGCCAACGGGCTTGACCTGCGGCAGTTTCAATTTGACTGGGATCAGTCGTTTCATGTGGTTTTTATGGACGCTGATCGCCAGATTCTGGCCCGCTTCGGCACCCGCAGCCAGCGGCCTGAAGACGACGACATGACGATTGCCGGCTTTCAGGCCACCATGAAGGGCGTGCTTGAACTGGCTGCAAGTGCCGACCGCGACAATATCAGGAAGATAACTTCCGGCAAAAAGCCACAGGATACACCTGACTATTTTCGCCCTGAGCTGATGCCAACCCTTTTGGGAACATACACTTCAACACTGGCGAAGTCGGGCAATATCGCCCGGAGCTGCATTCACTGTCATCAGGTTCGCGACGCCGAACGAAAACTGACACGCAACGCCGGCGAGCCATTCGACCAGAAAAATCTTTTTCCTTACCCTCTGCCGGATACGATTGGAATCAGGCTTTCACCTGATTTTCAGGCCAGGGTGCTGGCTGTTGAGCCCGGCTCGCTGGCTGACAAGGCCGGCGTGAAAAAAGGCGATGATGTGACACGGCTCAACGGACAAGCGATGCTCTCGCCGGCCGATTTTCAGTGGGTTCTGCACAATGCCAGCGACGGCGATGTGCTGGACGTGCAGGTTTTACGTCAGGCAAAGCCAGTGGCCGCCAAGATCACTCTTACCAAAGGCTGGCGTGAAAAAAGCGACCTTTCATGGCGGCCCACAAGCTGGAACCTTCGGCGAATGGCCACAGGCGGCCTGAGGCTTGAAAATATGACAACCGACGAAGAGCGATCAGCAGGCATTGAGCCCGGCAAAATGGCGATGAGGGTGAAGCATGTCGGCCAGTTTGGCGAGCACGCCACGGCCAAAAAGGCTGGATTTCAGGTGAATGACTTGCTGGTGAGCGTGGATGGCCGCACTGACCTTCTGCGAGAGACTGACCTTTTTGCCTATGGCGTTTCAAAGCCAAAGGGGCAGAAAATGGCTGTGCAGGTGCTGCGAAATGGCAATAGGGTCAGCCTGCAACTGCCAGTGCAATAACATGAGAGCATAAGCATGTATCGATATTTTCTGGCGACATTCCTGCTGATTGTTTCGTCGATTGGGGCAACTGCCCAGGATAATGATCTTGAGCGGTTGCCTTACAACAACCCCGGACTGGTGGTTGACCTTGGTGTGGGCCTTTGGGCCGAGCCATTGCCGATTGATTTCGACAACGATGGCGACAGAGACCTGGTCGTGCTTTGCCCTGACAAACCCTACAACGGCCTCTATTTCTTTGAAAACCCGGGCGGCAATGCCAAAAGGCCGGTTTTTAAGGCCGCCGTGCGGCTCGACGCCAAAACGGTGCCACATAATATTCGTCATAGCATTGTCAGAGGGCAGGATCGCCTTCTGGGTGCCGGGCGAGAATTTCTGAATTTCCGCAAAAGTATTCTCGGCGAGCCGAAGACGATTGCGACCCAGGCCATCACCTATAAAAACAAGGGAAACCGCCGGGCCGACCAGTGGCAACTGGTGGATATTGACGCGGATGGCGATTCAGACCTGATTGTGGGCGTGGACGACTGGGGCGATTATGGCTGGGATGATGGCTACACGGCCGCCGGAAAGTGGCTGAAAGGGCCGCTGCATGGCTTGGTTTTTGTGCACAAAAACACCGGGACTGATGAGTCGCCGACATATGGCGAACCTCAGCCCCTTCAGGCCGGGGGCAAAACGCTTGATGTTTATGGCTGGCCTTCACCCTGTTTTGCTGACTTTGACGCCGATGGTGACCTGGATTTGATCTGCGGCGAATTTACTGATGGATTCACCTATTTTGAGAATGTTGGCACAAAGCAGGAAATGCGACTTTCGGCCGGGAAACGGCTGACTGACACGCTGGGCGGCAGGCTGAAGATGGATCTTTGCATGATAGTGCCGACGGTTGTCGATTGGGACGCTGATGGCGATGCCGACCTGATTGTGGGCGATGAAGACGGCCGGGTGGCCCTGATTGAACACACTGGCCGCATTTCTGGCGGAATGCCGGTTTTTGATCCGCCGTATTACTTCCAGCAGCAAGCCGACACATTGAAATCAGGGGCACTGGCCACGCCCGCCGGGGCCGACTGGGACGCTGATGGCGACGACGACCTGATTGTGGGAAATACGTCGGGCAAGATCCTCTTTTTTGAAAATCTGGGCCTGTTTGACTCTGATCAGGGCACAAACAGGCAGCCGCGATGGGCTGCGCCGGTGGCCTTGCGGGCATCGGGGCGGGAAATCAAGTTTGAGGCCGGTGAAAATGGTTCAATTCAGGGCCCGGCCGAGACAAAGTGGGGCTATTCAACGCTGAGCGTGGCCGACTGGGACCACGACGGGCGTCAGGACTTGATTGTCAACAGCATCTGGGGTGCCGTGCGGTGGTTTCGCAATGTGGGCACGCCGCAAAAGGATGTGCTTGAAGCCGACCGGCCGATTGAAGTGGCCTGGCCCGGCCTTCCGCCAAGGCCTGAATGGGCTTGGTGGCCGACATCAGGCCGCGAGCTGGCCACGCAGTGGCGCACGACACCCGTCGTGACCGACTGGACAGGCGATGGCCTGAATGACATTGTGATGCTTGAGGCGGATGGCTTTCTGGCCCTGTGGGAGCGTCAGAAACGCGGCAGCGAACTGGTTTTGCTGCCGCCCCGGAGGGCTTTTGTTGACACCAAAGGGCAGCCGCTGAAGCTCTCGGGCGGGGTTCGCGGCAAAAGTGGCCGGCGAAAGCTGGCTGCGACCGACTGGGACGGCGATGGCC
>JBJTRR010000221.1:0-2487 GCA_046076185.1 bacterium
TGGCACATTTATCGAAGATTTTGAATACATCGCCGGCCTGGGCGATCTTGACGAATGTAATGGCCGGTTCGGCCCGACCCCCGAATTTCCCGACGGCATTTATCATTACGTCCTGACCGACGAATTCCCGCAGGTTCCACGCCTCTTTCGCGGCAGGCCCGACACCAGCTTTCGCCACGGCCCACCGCCCGGCGTCTCGCCCAATGTGCCATCTGAACTGATGTCCTACGTCGGTCAGGCATAACACCCTCACACCTTCCCGGCACCATAAAACCGCTATTATTCAAGCTGGTTTGACACATCAGCAGGTGGCCCCTAATGTCATAACGCAGGTGCTCAAGCCTGAAGGCCATGGCCTGAATCATGTAAGCCCAGGGCAACGCCCTGGGGATTATGAAAATCAGAATTTATTCAATGGAAAAGCCTTGATAGGGCGAATTGTTACCTGCCTTTAACAAGCCGGAAACGCCCGTGACCGCCAGGGGTTGGTTGTGATGCACAAGTGGCTGTGATGGAGCCCAATTCAGAGCGGGAGCGGGTTTGGAATGGCCGTAGGCCATAACTATGCACAAGTGACTCCGCAGGAGCCATAGAAGAAAAATCTTGTTAGATTGGGCAGAAAACCATCACCCCGTCCGGCTGAGCGGAATTGACGTAAAGCGTTTTGACAAAATGGTTTAACAAGGTGAACGCGAAGGGTTTCACTGGGCGATGCCCTATGTCGCACCGTTGGTGCTGAAGCCTGAAGACCCAGCCATCAAATCGGCTGGTCGTCCCAGGCAATCTGATACGCCTCGGGGGTGCCGCGAAGGCAGTCGTGGCAGGCATTGGCCACCCCTCGATACGGCTTCTCGCAGCGCGGGCACAGGCCCGCCGACCGCCGAAGCACGCCCAGCACCGGGGCCAGCGTGCGGCCCTCTGTGCTTAGCGGGAAGATCTGCGTCAGGTTTCGTGCCAGGCTCGCCACGTCGTCTTTCACCGTGCCCGAATGCATGCGCTGGAAGATGAACTCCAGCGAGCTTTTACGCAGCCTGCCCAGCTCGGCTTCGTCGGTCGAAATCAGCTCGCCCGCCTCCATGCTCGCCCTGTAGGCTTCTGTCGCCGAAAGCCAGTTGCCGTCAAGCATCGCTTCTTCAAAAGCCACCCGCAAGTCAACCGGTAGCGGCGCAGTCGCCGCACCACCCGTAATTGTTCCAGAAGTCTCTTCTGCATAATGGCTTACATCAGGTACAGCGTCGTCTTCAAAGGGTGTTTCATTGAAGTGAACGGGCGAATCAAAGGCGGCCTCAATGATCGCCCCGTCAATGCCTGATTCGGGTTCGGCGGAAGAAATACTGCTTGCCGTAACCTTTTGCACAGAAGCCATTTGGGCCAGTATTTGCAATTTCTTGCGGCGGGCCCATCGGCGTGAATCAAGCGATTCATCCACCCGTTGGAGGATATGCGTGGCCAGCGCAGCAATGCCCACACCCACGGCCAGCCATCGCAAGCCCTGAACATAAACCCTTGGTGAATTGCGAATTGCAGCAAGTGCCACCAGCCCGGCGGCAAGGCAGATACCGGTTGTGTGTGGCTTCAGGCGGCGCGCGGCTTGGTGATGGGTCGGCATGGTCGGTTGGCACCAGCGGCAGGGGTTCTGTTTCAGAGTGTCTGACTGTTCTACCTGAAAATCATACCTGCGCCATCGTTTAAGTCGAATATGAAAGACAATATCGCTAAATTTTGACACAAAATAGTCCGGTTATTCGTTTTTTGATTTTGACAATACCGATTTCTCACGTTAAGTAACTTTAGATCAATGCGAAAATATCGTAGAATAGGATATCTGTGCAAGCTGGGCACCGGTTTGCATCACATTGAGCCAAGATGACGAACTATTGGAGGCGGGGCGAATGAACAGGCGCGACTGGATGGCCGGGGTTTCCACCGGGATGTTTCTGGCTCCGACGATGGTTCTCGGTCAATCACCCGTAACGAAGACGATTCCTTCGCGAACCTCGCTGGCCCAGGTGGGTCTTGAGCGGCACTGGTTCAACGCCGTTCCGCTTTCCAGTGGTTCGTCGCGAGTGGCTGCCATGAATCTGGCGGGCAGGTATCTCTTTGCCCAGACCACCGATGGCCTGATCGCCTGCTATGACGCCGAAACCGGCAAGCGTTACTGGACATATGACGTTCATGCATTGACGCTCAAGCCGTCAAACATTTCAGTAAACGACAAGATGACGATTGCCACGGTCGGCCAGAAGATTCTGGGGATTGATCTGGCCAACGGGGCGAAAATTTTTGAGTCGCGGCTGGAAGATATCTGCACTGGCGGCACGGCTGCAAGCAGCACGCTGGCTGTGGCGGCCCTGGCCAATGGCAAGGTGCAGGTTTTCAGCATCAAGCACCCCGGTGTTGACAAAATGAAGCCTTCCGTGGGCAGCTATATCTACGCCTGGCAAACCAACAAAACCATTACGGCCAAGCCCCTGCTGACAGAAAAGC
>JBJTRR010000222.1:0-1654 GCA_046076185.1 bacterium
GCCAGTTCGGCCAAATCGCCAAGCTCAGTGGCATCAAGAAAAACTGCTGCGGTGATCACTCTAAGATTTTCTGTCAGTTGATCCTGAATCGTGACAGATTTGATACTGTCGTGAGTGACTTCTGCGCGAACGGCTTTGTGAAACGTCAACAGTAACAACTGGCCTCTGGATATATACCTGGCAAGTCGGTCAGTAAGCACTGCAAGTGCAACGCGAGGCTCGCAGCAAAGTCTTGAAACTGAACCATTTCCCGGGTTTAAAAGCGGGTTTTCCTGAGCAGCAGCCGTTAATGGATAATTGGCCTTGTAGTAGTTACGAACACTCCGTCGAAAGTTTTGCCACGAGACATTCGCTCCCTCAGATTCAACCCATGGGTTTTCATCCGGGGGAACTGCCTGGCTCGTCAATTGCCCACCAATCCAGTCCGTTTCTTCTGTCAAAATGACAGCCCGGCCAGATTCAAGAGCCGCCAAAGCTGCCGATACGCCGCCAAGGCCGCCTCCGATCACAGCAATATCGGCGTTAAATTCCTTACCTGAAATAGTTTCGATTAATCCGCCCTGGGCCCATGCCCATGGTTGCTCAGACTGGGCTAAAGTAAGCACGCCAAGAGTGGATGTAGAAAACTGCAGAAAATGGCGGCGGCTTGAACTCATTGTAAACCTCTATATGGCTGGTCCTTGAGTGAAGTGTAAGCAGAAAATCATGGCAATATCGCCATAACCCTTACTGGCCCGCCTGTGCCACCTTTGATCTTCATGGGTAGGGCAATGATAGCCGCCCCCTTTAGCGGAAGTTTATCGGCCTGGGCCAAATTCTCAATTCCGTAAATATTGGCAGCCGTAAGGATTCGATGCGTTTCAAAGAGCTTAGACTGGCCAAAATCAAGGCTTGGTGTGTCTATCGCAACTCCGTCAATTTGACGATTTTTCACAAGAAATTCAGCCGCTTTTGGCGATATGCCTGGAAAATGCAGGTTAGCTACGTCACCGGCTTGATCAGTGCCAAGGTAAGATTTCTTATCAGGCCAGAACTGGCCCCAGCCAGTTCTTACCACCAAAATGCATCCGCTGGAAAGCCGGCCATTGGTCTTTTCCCAAGTTTCAATGTCATCAATAGTTAACTCATAATCACGATTGTTTTTGCATCGCTCGCGAATGTCGATCACATTAGCTGCTGAGATGAGTCGGTCAAGGCTGATTTTATCTGTGGTATCGCCTTTTTCCGCAAAGTGAATGGGGCTGTCAAGATGCGTACCACCGTGCTCGCTTGCAGCATAATTGGCTGAAGCATACCAGTAGCCGTTCACCGTTGGCCCCCAGCGGTTTTGTTCCCACCGGAATGGTTTGTCGGTTGGCCAGTAAATTGTGGTTTCGTCAAAGCTGTAACTCATGTCCAGCAAGTGTTTTGAACTTAGATGACTCAAAATCTCGGGCAGTTCACGGTTCACAGTTTCTGACGATTTTGTTGTTGGTTTTTCCGCCTCATTTTTTGCTACATCGGCTTTTGAAACGGGCTTAATATCCTCTTTATGTGGCACTCGTTCCCAAAAAATTAAAGCGATAGCGCCAATCATCATGGCAATACAGGCAGGGCCGGTCCATGCAAATTCTTTTTTCTGAATGTTTTCCATTTTTCTACTCCTGACTCATGC
>JBJTRR010000223.1:0-1999 GCA_046076185.1 bacterium
ATCATGGCATCAAGCACTGTCCACGTTGCACCATCAAGCCCAAGAATAAATACCCGGTTCCAGTGATTCAAGCCATTCATTCCTTGTTTCTCCAGGTTATTTTCCCAGCTGATTTTTCAGTATTTCGCGCCGGCATCAGCCGGCATGACGCCTGACTTGAGCAGCGGGCTGGGCCTGATCAACCTGAAAAGTAGCACAATAATAATGATCCATATGATATCTTTCGGCTTTGGATCGATGAAATCTACTTACTAGCCGGCTCAGCGGTTTGCGTCTTTGTTCAAGTCGCATTTGTTTGCCAAGATAAACATCAAACCGGCTCTGCATTTCAAGTGCACGCTGAGAAAAATCAGACTCCGAAGGAGCTTTGCGGCTTACGGCCATCACAGTATGCGGAAATTTGTCAAAGCCCTGAAAACCACACGCCCGGGCTTCATATGGACTCAGCAGACGGCGCAGGCATGTCGGCGTCATTCGCCAGTAATCGTCAGGGTAAGCATGAATCCGAAAATTCAGGGGCGAAGTTATGACAAAAAGCCCACCCGGCTTTAAGACCCTGAAAACTTCATCAAAAGCTTTACGGACTTCAAAAACATGCTCAAATGTCTCGATACAAAGCACAGTGCCGACACTATTTGACGGAATTGTCAAGGCCGATACATCCTGCACCAGATCAACACCCAGACCAGGCCTCATGTCGCAGCCAACATATTTTTTTCCGGGAAAGAGACCTCGAAGGTCGGCATACTGCTCCTGACCTTCCACCTGAAACGAGCCAAATTCATAAACCGGGCCAGGGCAGTCAAACGACTCCGCAACCTCACGAACAAACTGCTTTGTGTGATCCCTCATCTGTAAAGCTCCTCCCTGAGCTTTGCGGAACTTGAGACAGATTACTCACTGATTCGGCTATTTCCAGTGAAAAGTTACGGAAAAAATCCGCAGCTTTTTCACTCGACTGGATTTGATTGACTATTTCTTAACAGATACGCAGTTTCGGTCAAGGCAAGTTTTACAGAATCTTGTTGTTTTTTCAAAAGCCAGTTGCGTAAGGACAAAGCAGCCATTCTCTGTATTTAACCCAGTTTCTGAAAGGCACTCACTTGGTTAAATGAACAGCGTTTCCCTCACAGCCTTTCTATTTTCTCCACATCTCCAAATCGTCTGATGAGCACCGCCAGCGTATTCTCGGCCAGAGCCTCATTATAATTTGTCTCCTGATTCTTGCTTCCCGATTCGTTGAATAGCCCAAACCAGTGAAGGCGGACTGGCCAATGGTTTCTCACGGCCGTCTGGTTGAATCTCTCAAGCACTCGCAAAGCCCAGGCCGCCCCCCAGGCATCGCGAAAGGGTTGCCAGAGAGCATGGAATCGACTTCCCTGCTCGCGTTCTCTCAATGCTTTCAGGCTGGCCATCGCAACACAAAGTGCCAGGCACCACGGAAGCACCCACCAGTATTCGCCGCGCCACGGGCTGCGACCATCGGGCTTCCAGATCAGCCGCAGGTGATAGCCCAGCCCGAAGCCCAAAACCAGACTCGCAGCAAAAAAACGGGTTGGCAGATAATTCGAAACACCGGCAAAAATGACCAGAACCAGAAAATAATTCCAGGGCGAATTGAGTCTGAGCTGATCAAGCACATCAAATCGACGACTGAGCGAAACACCTTCCAGCATAGGCAGCAGACCAATCACCAGAAAAATGCCGCAGAGCAGAGCCCATGCATTTTCGCCAGGTCGGCGAGCCCCCAGCACACTGACCAGTGAAGCCAGTATTGCCAAAAAACAGATGTGTGAAAACAGCCCGGCCAAACCGTTTCCAGTTGCATCGGGCGCATCAAAAACCATTGCCAGGATCGCAAGCAGAACCGCAAGTCGGGCCCAGACTGTGGCCGCTCGCAGACTGGTGCCACGCAGGCATCGGCTGGCTAGTGTCAAATCAGCAAACGTAACCAGAAGTACAGCCACAACAAGCCACGCAGGCCATCTCAAAACCTGGG
>JBJTRR010000224.1:0-3182 GCA_046076185.1 bacterium
CCGCTGCCACCCGTCGCATGAAGAAGCTCTTTCCGCCCGTGAAGGTTTTCTCTCACTTAAAGAGGCCGGCCTCGTCATGCACTATGGGCCTCGTCCGTTTTTCACGGCGACGGGCCTGGAAGTCGCCCCGATAGAGCTCAGGCACGGGGCCGGAATGACGTTCGGCTTTCGCATCAATCATCATCAGCCGCATGCTGACCTCACCGCCTCAGTCGCTTATTTTGCCGATCTCGGCTGCTGGAATGACCGGATTTCCAGCCATTTCAGTGACTGCAACCTTCTGGCCATGGAATTTAATCACGATGTCGCCATGACTCATGCCAGCGGCCGGCACCCGATGATTATCGCCAGAAATCTATCTGACGACGGCCACCTTTCCAATGCCCAGGCCGCCGCGTTATTGCGGCAACTACTGGCCCGGTCAGGTGTCATGCCGGGCCATGTGGTGCTTTTGCATATATCGCACGAGTGTAATACCAGAGAACTGGCGGTTACTTCGGCAGAATCGGCTATAAGAGAATGTCATGATGACTACATTCCTGTTGTCTCGGCCCTGCAGGATGAATCCGTCGGCTGGATTCCCGTTTCCTACCGCAAAATCAGCAAAGAGCTTGCGGAGAATATCAAGCCTGCTTCTGACATGATCAATCCTCTAAATTCGCAAAAAACTGAAGAGGTCGGGCCTGGGGGCCAGTCGCATTCTGCCCGGGGCCGATCGCGGCGGCGCGTTTCGCCCAATCAGCTTGAACTGGCCTTTCCCGCCTGATCTTCGAAAAAAACATTCACTAAATCGATGGCTGTCTATTTCACTTCCGACCAGCACATCACGCTCCAGTTCCCTGAACGGGGCCGCCGCTTCGCCCGGTTTCTCGGCCTCCTTGACCCTCAGGCGGATCGGCTTGTCATCGCCGGCGACCTTTGCGACTTCTGGTTCACTGCCAGAGAAGCCCGCCTGGCCGATTCCCGACAGGAATCCGGCCTTCTAGCCCTGAAATCATTCATAAGTGATGGTGGCCAGGTAACACTGCTGGCCGGCAACCACGACCAGCATCTGGAATGGTTTTACCGAGATTTTCTGGGCCTTTCGTTCACCGCCGAACCCATGGCAGACACCATTTCAGGCTCTCGCATCAGTCTTGCCCACGGCCACCTGCTGGGCGGGCGATCGCAATGGAAGGGCTGGATGGAGAGCCGCCTGTTTTTATCGACATTTGAAAAAGTGCCTTCGCCTGTTGCAAATTCTTTGGCCAGAAAGCTTAAGAAATACAATTCACGAAATAAAAAAGTTGACAATCTCCGGCATTATCTTGTCTATAAAAATTACGTGCTGAATTTGTCTCAGGCAGACTGCGATATTGTCATACTGGGGCATGTTCATCAGACAATTTTTCGGGATATTGATGTGCCTGAATTAAAACGCCCCTTGAAACTGGCTGTGCTTGGCCACTGGTTCCATCAGTCAAGCTGGCTGAAACTCGACACAGGCGGGCCTGAATTTTTCATCTGGCACGATCATGAAGCAGCCCCACAACCGGCTTGTTTTGAGCAGGTTAAGGGGCCTGAATGATTGGTCCGATGAATTTAGCTTTTGTCCGACTCTGATTATTTCAAATTCTTTTCAATAAATTCATAAGCCTGTTTTCGTACATCTGGCGGAAAATCATGGGCTGCGTCAGGGTAAACATAAACCAGTCTGTCAGCCACGCCCAGCAGTTCGAAAACCGGTTTTGCCGATCGTTCGCACACTCGCACGCCTTCAGTTTCAAAGTTGGAATCATTGGTCGGGGCGTTCGTAAACAGGGCCCTGGGCGCTATGGCCGCCACCAGTTCAGGCCAGTCAAAAGGCACTTTCTTCAGGTCAAGCTGATATTCCGACTTCAGTCGGGGCATATAGCCTTCATGCGACCATCCCGCAATCTTACCGCCGTAATAATAGGGAAACGCATTATATCCGCAAGAGCTGACCACAGCCTTCACCCGCTGGTCATAAAGGGCCAGAAAAATGCTGTTGTGGCCGCCCAGCGAGTGGCCAATCGCAGCAATTTTCGTGCTGTCAACCTCCGGCAAGCCCGCCAGCACATCCACAGCCCGCATGTGATCCCAGATGCCCTTCATCGTGGCCGATTGCCACCCGCTTTTGTAAGGGTCAACCATGCGCTCGCCAAACCGGTGATAATCCGGGCAGATCACCACATGCCCTCGTTTGGCAAGCTCCTGGCCATAGTGCAGGTTGGCCAGCCCTCCGACATTCGCGGGCTCGTCCTTGCCGATTTTTGTCGTCTGGTGAATCGCCACAATCCCTGCCCTTTTTTCGCCGGGCTTAATCCCCTTCGGCACCAGCAGCCACGCCGTGGCCCGGTCGCCTGGTTCAACACCATAACTCAGGTGATAACGCGTATAGCCGTCTCCTTCAACTATCTGATCCCGCTTTACATCCAGCGGCACTTTTCGCTCGTCGCCCGGTATTTTACCGGCGACTTTCTCAAAATTTGCAATGATATGCGATCGATTGATCTTCCAGTCGTCAACTGTAGTAATCTGTTTTTGATTTCCGGATTTGTCTTTCACTGTCAATAATTTCGTATGATCCTGATATTCAGGCCTTTCGGCGGCAAACAGCGTGGCATGAAAAGTGAGAAAACCAATTGAAAATATAACTTTTGTTAAATGAAATTTCATGCTCGTTCTACTCCGGCAACTTAGGTGGTGTTAGGCAAAAAGTGGGGCATTACATAAAAGAAATGCCCCACTTCGATGTTAATCAACCTCAGATTTTCTTGATCGCCACGTTGCGGAACATGACGTCGTCGCCATGGCCGGCGAAGCCGAAGAAGCCATCGGCCAGATCTTTGCCGGGGTGCGGCGAATTGGCCATGAATTCGGTGACTTTTGAAAGATCGGCGTTCAGGATCACGTTGCCGTTGAGTTCAACCTTCACGGTCGAGCCCTTCACGGTCACTTCCTGATAGTTCCATTCGCCGGCAGGCCGCAGGAAGCCGCGGGCGGCGGGCACCATGCCATAGGCTGAGCCGTGGGCCTGACGCTTGTCAATCTTCTTGTATTTCTCGTGGCCATCATCCAGCACCTGCAGCTCGCACATGCCGCTATAGGCCGGGTCGCCCTTGCCAGGGTAGCGAATCGCCAGACCGTTGTTGCCGCCGGGCGGCAGCTTGAACTCAACC
>JBJTRR010000225.1:0-1520 GCA_046076185.1 bacterium
CGGCCGACTCGAGATCATCGCAGGCAAGACACTTGACAGTTGGCTGACAACGAAACAGAAATTCGATTGGACACCTGATCGCTTGGGCGATTCCATTCAGGTGACATTCCACCTGATCGACAACAGGCTGAGCCCTGCAGGAAAACCGGCCGAGCGAGTCGGCTACTTCATTGCAACCCACGATTTTGATGATTCAGGGCCAGTTACCGGCGGGAATATTCTCATCGACGGGCATCCGACATCTAGCACCAGTGTATGGGCCGACTATCCCGGGAAAGATGCCGTCTCAAAAGGCTCTATGGGCAAAACAGGCTATTCTGGCGGCCGAAACTACGGCGTGCGGGTCACAAATAAAGGCAAGGGTGAATTTCTTCTTGAGCATCTGATTGATGGCTTTGCGGAAGATGGTTCTATAACATTGCCTGCAAGCGATTTACCGGATGGCGGATTCGGGTTCGAGTATCATGCCGATCGCAGTTTTATTATCGATGATGTGGTGGTCGAGCGGTTTCATGCCAGTTCGGGTCAAGCCGTAAACAACGGTTCACTGGCTGCGAATCAGGAGTATATCAAGCGAAAAACGGCTTTAGAAATTATCAGAAAAAAACGGGATGCCCTGAAGAATAACCCGCCATTCAAAATTGCCTGGGCATCTGATGTGACCCCCAACCCGCCCGAGACACATTTGCTGCTGCGTGGCGATTACGCCAGGCCTGGCGATGCCATGGCACCGGCACCGCTCTCAGCTTTGTCAAACAGCAGTAAGAGTTTTGCAAAAACTCGTGAAAACAGCCCCACAACAGGCAGACGCCTTCAATTTGCAGAATGGTTGACAGGCAGTGATAGCCGGGCGGCGGCTTTGATGGCCCGGGTTCAGGTGAACCGAATCTGGCAGGCGTATTTTGGCAGGGGTATTGTGGCCACGCCCGATAATTTCGGGCTGAGCGGTGCTGCTCCCACACACCCTGAGCTTCTTGACTGGCTGGCGGGTGAATTCATCCGTTCTGGCTGGAGCCTCAAGCATATTCACCGGCTCATTCTGGCCTCGGCGACTTTCCGGCAGTCGAGCGATGAATCAGGCGATGATGTAACTGACGAAAGCCTTCTGTCAGGGTTTCCGTCAACAAGGCTTGATGCTGAGACAATCCGCGACGCGATGCTTGCAGTGGCTGGCGACCTTGATAAAACCATGGGCGGTCCTTATGTGCCCATTTCAACAAGGGCTGACGGTGCCATCGTAATTGCGGAAAATCAGCAGGGTGGCCATCGGCGATCAATTTATCTGCAACAGAGACGCACGCAGGTTGTCAGCATGTTGCAGGTTTTTGATGCGCCGACAATCGTATTCAACTCATTGCGTCGGCCCCGCACCGCCATGCCCCTGCAGGCACTGACACTGATGAATTCAGATTTTGTGCGTGCCCGGGCTACCAGCTTTGCCAGGCGAATCGAAAACGCTGCCAAAGATGATTCCGAAAAAATTTGTCTGGCATTCGAACTGGCTTTTTCGCGGCCACCCA
>JBJTRR010000226.1:0-6504 GCA_046076185.1 bacterium
ACCCCATACCATGCCCCGGCACTGACGATACAAACCAGAATGATGCCGGAAAAAAGCCGTAACATGTCAGGGAGATCTCTTCTTTTCAGTTCAAGTGCCGCCACACCGCACAAATCATCCAATCAGACGCAGGCTCAGGGCCCGGGCCCACGCCCCACCCGAAATGGCTCGGGCTGAATCAGCGTCTCGCGCATGGCTGCACCCACCACAATGCCCAACGACACCCGCAAAACCCATTCCAGCAGAAACAGACCAACAACAGCGGCCAACATGGGCCCCCTAGCCACATTCGGCCGCCGCCACAAGGCCAAAAGCATCAAAACCACGCTGAGCACCCAGAAGATATCAGCACTGGCCAAAGCGACAAACAGACCCGCTGGCAGCACAAAACCCTGCGGAACCAGCAGATTCAGGCCGGCTGGAACGACATTCGGCAAATGAAACAGCCCTGATGCCAGTTCAAACACCGGCCGGGGCAACGCCGCCAGCAAACACCACGCGACTGAAGGCCGAAGGCTTTCGGCCTCAACCGACCGACCGGCCAGCAGGCATGCAGCCGAAACGGCCAGCGGAATAACCCAGAAGCGAAACCAGAGTGCCGCCGGCTCAAGCAGAAAATCGCCAATTTCATGCAGAAATCGCCAGAACGGCTGTGTTTGCCTCTGCGACTCGCGTTTGGCCGCCGCCACCGCCGTGTCGTGATTCAGCCGCTCGCGATTTTCAATTTCAACAACGCCCTGCTCAATCGCCAGATTCAGGCAATAATCGCGATAACCCGTGGCCCAGCAGGCCGATACCTGGGCGACCCACACCAGGGTGGCAAGAACCATCAGCCAGCCGCTCTGGCTCATCGGCGACCCTGCTTTTACAGGTGCATCATGCCCCGCCCGGGCCAGGCCCGGCGAAGAACCAAATGCAGAATGTGCCTGAAGAGTGGTGCCGGCCATGATGACGATTCGAGCGATCCTTCGCGTGAATGGTCGAATTCAGATTAAGAGCAACCCGGGCAAGCCTTTACCCGATGGAACCTTTCAGGTGAGAGAATCTCCTGATCCTTCACCAGTTACCAGAAATTTGGATTTTCTCCAAGTGCAAAAATTTCTGATAAAATTGTAGAAATCGAATAATGTTGTTCAAGCCATGATGTTTCGGTCCTGAATAAATTCATTTTTTGAAAATCCGGGGATTCTTATAAACTTCATGACATCTTCAATTTAATTTCCTGAAGTTCTGTTTTGATATTAAAGTCAAATCAAATTAACACCCAGGTTGACTCATGAACATTTCAACTCGCACTTTGCTTTGTGGATTTTTACTGCTCTCAGGTTGCTCCAGTTCGGAACCAAGCCGTTATGCCGTCTCGGGTAAGGTCACCATGGATGGCAAACCCGCCTCTCTGGTGACCGTAAATTTCATACCCGGCGATCCTGATTCAACAAATCGTGGAAGCGGCCCAACTGATCCGAACGGGGTGTTTAAAATCGGCGAGGACGGGAAAAACTCCGGTTTGCCTGCAGGCGAGTACAAAGTGAGCTTTTCTCAGACTCTCATCAACGGAAAACCAACACTTGCGGGAAGTGGTGGCAAAGCTGAAGAAAAGGTCAAGACCGAACGTGAAGCGGTTGCAGATGAATTTCGTGACCCGAAAACATCGCCTGTGACGGCAACTATTGGCAGTGGAACTAACGAATTTACTTTTGAAATCAAATCCAAAAAGTAAGTTCAGATTGATAATGATAACAGGAGATTTGCTCATGAAACGTCGTGGTTTTACTCTCATAGAACTTCTGGTCGTAATTGCGATCATAGCCGTGCTGATTTCACTGCTCTTGCCGGCAGTTCAAAGCGCGCGTGAAGCGGCCAGGCGGTCCCAGTGTGTGAACAACCTGAAACAATTGGGGCTTGGATTACATAATGTTTATTCAGTAGAAAACCGTTTTCCCCCCGGAGCAAACGATTCAGGTGCTCTGTGGTCAGCTTGGCTGACGCTTTTCTATGAACAGAGTAATCTTGCTAAAGCCATGTGGATTTTACCGGAAGGCGGTAAATGGGATGATGGCACCCAGGGGCCATCGGGATCTAATGGTAATTGGGCATCGCCTTATCCGGGTTTTGCAAATGCAAGAATTGATGTTGAAGGTGAAGTAGGTGGTGCTGCGGGGCCGGCAACCGAACGTAATGTTGCTGCATGTGAAACGCTTGTCAGCGTTCTGAGATGCCCTTCAGCTGGCTTGCCAGACCGCGTGGGTGGACCAACTTACGAAAACTGGATGGTTAACCGACGTGTTCCCTCCAGTTATGTTGCCAATTGTTCAGGAACCGTGAAACAATTGTATCGCGACACGGATCTATTAGATGTTGATGGTGTGTTCCAGCTTCTGCGAACAATCAATAATGCCCCCCTGGGTCGTCGAATGCGAATCCAAGAGGTCTCTGACGGATTATCCAACACCATTTTCCTGGGCGAACAATATTTCCAGTTGAAAGGTAGTTACACTGTCCAGGAACTGGATCTTCAAGGAGTTGCTCGTCGCAAAGCCGTCTGGCAATTTGGTTCTGACAGTATTGACTGTCAATATGGAATGAATGAAGCATTTGGCACGACAGGTGTCAAGATGAATCTCAAATCTCCGGGGCCAAATGTCAACAGCGGTGCTGCTCTCGAGGAGTATATTGCAAGCTATGGGAGCATGCATCCCGGTGGAGCCAACTTCCTTATGGGAGACGGTAGCGTGCGCTTCATCAAAGATACAATTAATCCGGCAACTTACACTGCTCTCGGAACACGTGCCCGCGGAGAAGTAATTAGCGCCGACAGCTATTAATTCAACATCGCAAAATAGTGGCCTGGGCTCATCTAAGCTCAGGCCAGACTTTTCAATGG
The DNA here is from genome assembly GCA_046076185.1 of bacterium. Classification (GTDB taxonomy): domain Bacteria; phylum Planctomycetota; class Planctomycetia; order Isosphaerales; family Isosphaeraceae; genus QWQI01. Next base: position 2,885 of record JBJTRR010000226.1, read on the forward strand.
AAAAATTCATTAGACGCTATTTCATTTGGATTTCTTTCATTATTCTCAGCGCACTGTGTCTTTCATTGACTATTTTTAATTTCCTGCCCGAAAAAAAATCTGACACGACAAAACCTGATAATCAACCAATCAAACCTGATTTTTCGATCGTTTTCACTTCACGATCTAACATGGGCAGTATAAAGGCGGAATCTCCTGAAGGCGAAAATTTCAAAGAACCTGTCAATGTTCCATGGTCTGCAACCGAAGGACGATTGAGAAAGCTCGAGCCTTCAGGAAAAATCATTGAGCTGACATGGCAAAAGCCACTGGCCGATGGTTCAACCATCATTGATGTCATGAGTCCGTCCGTTGCTATTGATGGCGAATCTATAATGTTTGCAGGCCGAACCAGCAGGAATCCTCGATGGCGAATTTATAAAGTCGCCATGGACGGTTCTCACCTTGAACAAATAACAGGTTTAACAGGCGATTCTGGATGTGTTGCCACTCCGCCATTACGATTTCAATCCGATGGCTCACAGATTTCTGATCAAAAGCGTCGGGCAAAAGATTATGACGACGTTGACCCGACTGATCTGGGCCCGAACGGGTTTGCTTTTGCTTCCAGCAGGTTACCTGATCTGGGTCGAGACCACAGCCGAAGAGCCACTCAAATCTGGGTCTGGCCGCCATCTGCCAAATCGCCAGTTGCATTAACAGCCAACCGGAACAACGACCGCTGGCCAGTGCTTCTCAGTGGCGAGCAAATACTTTTCAGCCTCTGGAGTCGAAACCGGGAGGCCGTCACCGCCGACTTCACTGATGTTCGCCCTGTATCTGAAGGCGGCGAATTCGCCACGCGACCTACCAATAACTGGATGGCTGCCGTTGTCATGACAAACGCAGCACAGTTTGGTTATGCCATCAAAAGCACTGAACCGGTGTGGAAACCAAGACCCCTCTTCAACGGAAAAATTGTTTATATGACACGTTTTTCCGATAAATCACCACTTCGGCTTTTCCAGGCCGACTGGGGATACATTCGGACTTCGCCAAGTTCCGCAGCTGATCCTGACGATTTACCCGTTGAAGGCGGAGCTGGTCATTACCCAGGCCCTGCTTTCAATGAATCAGGCAATCCAATTCAATCGGCCACTCCATCGCCCGCACCTCCAAATCAAGTGCTTCTGGCTGCCGCAGAAATCAATTCAAAACCCGAAAATTTTGGAATTTATTACTTCAATGACAACTGGCAGAACTTAAAACCAAAAGCTCGTTTACTCTTCGATGACCCGACACTCGTAGATGCTGAACCAGTGGCTGTCTATCCACGCAAGTTTATTCCTGATTTACGCAAAATCACTCCTGTCGATGCCGAAGCATATTCCCCGCCTTCTGACGTAAAATTATTTGACGGAAATAAATATGCCGGACCAATGGGATATCTTGAAAATATCGCAATGAGTACAGCGATCAGAAACCCCATTCCATGGCACGACAGATCCGACGGAAAACCCATTGATCCGCTACTCGACCCGGTTGTTGCACCGCCACCCAGTATCGCATCGGTAGCTGTTTATTCCGCTGGCCGCGACCGTTTTGATGATCAACAGAAATTAAGAATCACTGGCGACTGGAAAAAATTAATTGCCTATCCACTTTCCGGCAAAGACGATTTCAGCGCATGGGTCCCATCACTTTCAAACCGGGTTACGGTTCTTGTGGGTCTTGATGAATCAGGCAAAATTGCACAATGGGAATCACCAGCCAGTTCCCGGCGACCTTCAAAAAAATATACAGCCTATGCCGGCGACCATTACAGCAGCATCAGGCCAGGAAGTTACAACTATTGCAATGGTTGTCACACCGGCCACTCATTCACCGTCATCGACCCGACCGAGCGTCGGGCCGAATCAGGTTTTTCGCTGCTGAAGTCTCGATAATCTCGATTCCATCAATATATAACAACAGGCCGCCCTTCAAGCACTGACTGCACTTCAGCCTTGCTCAATTTCAACGCCAGTTGGGCAAGGTCGCCATCAAGCATCGGGTTGTGCTTGCCGCCGCAAATGTTATTCACCGCCACGCCAATCTCGTTTTCAAAGGCTGTGATCGCATCGCCACCAGCCGCCAGTGTGGGATGTTCCACCTTGCCATCCGGCAGAATCACCGTCAGTGGATAAGCCATATGATCGCGGCCCAGGTTGGCATATTCAAATTTCAGCGTCGCCCGCTCAAAAAAGATCTCATAACCATGCGCAAACGGCCTTCCGCTGGCACTCAGGGCACCTGATGTGCAACTGACCACAGGCGAGCCGGGCGCGTCGTATTCATAATTGGTCTGAAGATGCACCACAACGCCCTGATCTACCACGCCCCGCGAAGAAACCCGATTCGGCTTGCCGAAAAGCCAGCCAATAAAATGTGTGTCGTGAATGTGCAGGTCAATCGCCGGCCCCCCGCTCTTCTCGGCATCCGCAATGCCCGCCGACCAGTCAGGCTTGGAAATGACCCGATAAAAATTTGCAGCCAGCACTTTGCCAAACCGCCCCGACTCAATCGCCTCGGCAGCATAAGTGAATTCGCCAAAAAACGGCAGCACATGGGCCACCATCAGCTTCCGGCCTGTTTCGCGGGCCGTGGCCACCATCGCCGCAGCGTCTTCCAGGCTCAGGGCAATCGGCTTTTCCACCAGCACATCTTTGCCCGCCTTCAATGCCGCAATCGCCAGCGGAGCATGGTCGGCATTCGGCACGCACAGGTCAACCAGCCCCACATTGGGGTCGGCCAGCAATTCTTCAAACTTTTCATAGGCGGCAACACCCGTCAGGTCCATCTGCTCGCCACGCGGGCCAAAATTGCCCTGAATGCTCGTCCAGTCGCCTGCCCTTTTTTTGGCGTCACGCGTGCAAATCGCCACGACCTTCGCCCCCGGCACCCGGGCCGCACCCAGATAGTGAATCATGCCCATAAAACCAATGCCGACAATGCCTATACCCACCATAACTGATTCTCTCTTTCATCTGTCTTGGGCTGGAGTTTTTTTGATCAGGCGTGACCCGTTCAATTTCGATTACTTCTTTTTAGCCTGACCGCTACAACTTCGGCAAGATGTCAGCAACCAATCTTTCGCTACAGTCATCATGCAAAGCCAATGATGATCGAGCCTGAAAATCGATTTATATGATTTAAATGGCAAGCGAACGGGCCGCCAGACGCCCTGAGCGAATGGCCCCTTCCATGGTTGATGGCCAGCCGGTTTCTGTCCAGTCACCCGCCAGCGCCAGCCCCGACAAAACTGTTTTTTGCTCAGGCCTCAGCTTCTCGGTGCCAGGCCCAGGGCTGAATGTCGCACCATGTTCTGTCACCACCCATGAAGAAACCACTCCCGCTGATTGCATTTCAGGAAAGACCTGATTCAATTCAGATAATGCAATTCCCATGATTTCATCCCGATTGTATTTTAACAATGAATGGCTGGCACTGACAACCAGCTGCAAGCTCTGCCCACCTTCGGGCACCAGCCCTGGCTGATATTTAACATCAGCCGCCGTGTGATCAAACACCCACTGAATCGTTCGGCCCAATAATGCAATTTCCTGATATTCGCAAACGCGTTTGTCGAGCACCAGATGAAT
>JBJTRR010000227.1:0-5990 GCA_046076185.1 bacterium
TCAAATATATTTCGACTGTCCTTGAATCCTGTAATTTCATTTTATGATTATTTCTGGTGATAAAAAAATGGCGGGGCCAAAAAGCCCTGCCATGGCGATCAGTTGAGATGATTAAAACCTGGCTGTAGTCAGATCTGTTTCAGCAACCGCTGGTAAGCATCAGTCCACATCTGGGCCCTGCCTGCGCGTGGCTCATAACGCTTCACGGCAAAGCTTTCGGCCAGAATCAGACGGGCTTCACGAAGGTCGGCCACACGCCCTGCCGCAATGGCCTGAACCATAATGTTTCCGGCCGCTGTGGCCTCTACCGGCCCAGCCACCACATGCCGGCCTGTGGCATCGGCCGTGAGTTGGCATAGCAGCTCATTCTGGATTCCGCCACCCACCAGATGAACTGTCTCAATGCGAGTGCCCAGAATTTTCTCGAGTTTTTCAATTGTCCAGCGATATTTCAGCACCAGGCTGTCAAGTGCCGTGCGAATAAACTCGCCTGGCTCGCGTGGCACCACTTCTCCGGCCCTGGTGGCCAGAGCCGCAATGCGCGTGGGCATGTCGCCTGGTGGCATCAGCGAGAGATCATCAGGGTTTATTACCGTCTGCAACGTCTTGGCAGCAGCGGCCAGGCGTGTCAGTTCGGCATAATCATAATTCGTTCCGGCGCGTTGCCAGGTCCGGCGGCATTCCTGAACCAGCCAGAGCCCCATGATATTCTTCAGAAGCCGTGTCGTACCAAAAACACCGCCTTCATTTGTAAAATTGGCATCGTAGGTTTCAGGAGTGATCACAGGCCGTGGCGTTTCCACACCCATCAGGCTCCATGTGCCACACGAAATATAACACCAGTCGGGGGCAGACCCTGATCCAGAATGGCCCGTGTAAGGCACACCAACAACAGCACTGGCCGTATCATGGCTTCCCGGTGCAAATACATTCAGTGATTTGCCGGAAAGCCCCGTTTCTTCAGCCACACTACCCAGTAGCTCGCCAATTTTTTCGCCCGGTCTGACAAACTCGGGAAAGATCTTCCGTGGTAAGCCGAGGGCTTCAATGAGTTTATCTGACCACTGCCCGCTTCGTGGGTCAACCAGTTGTGTGGTTGAAGCATCGGTTGATTCGCAGGCACGGCGGCCAGTCATGAGCCAGGTGATGACGTCGGGGATCATGAGGAACGACTCGGCGGCGTCCAGAATCGGGTTATTGGCTAATTTCATTGCCAAAAGCTGATAGGCAGAATTAAACGGCATGAACTGCAGGCCGGTGATGTTGTAAATCTCTTCCCGGCTCATCATTGCAAAAGCTTTGTCCATCATGCCTTCAGTGCGGGCATCGCGGTAATGGACAGGGTTGCCCAAAAGGGTGTTGTTGCGGCCGACGAGTGCAAAATCAACGCCCCAGGTATCGACACCGCAGCCGGCCAGGCTGCTTTTTTCGGCGGCTTTGCCAATGGCGGTTTTGATCTCGGCCCAAAGGCGTGGCATGTCCCAGTGCAGTGTGTCAAGCATTCGCACGGGGCCGTTCGGAAACCGGTGAACTTCTTCCAGCAGAAGCTGCCCGCCGGCCAGACTGCCGATAATGCCGCGGCCGCTTTCGGCGCCAAGGTCGATGGCCAGGAATGAGTCAGACATGATAGATCTCTTGATGGTCGCAGGTTTTTTTACCTGCCTGCAAATTGCGGTCAGCGAATTTGAGTCATGATTGTCTCTAAAGACTATTGATTCAGTTCGCAACCGGCAAGAGCTCAGCGGTGGATTTCATTCCAGGCTAAAGTAGTATCCACACAATCGGATTAAAAAACCGCTCAATCGGCATCGTTTTGTATTATTTTGCCGTTAAATTCGGCTTGACCAGATTACCAGTCTGTTGCATCATCCTGTCAATCATCTTCAATCTTGCCAGGGGGGGAGTGGCCAGTCATGTTCAGTGTTGCGTGGTTTGTGATGACCCTGCCGTTTCGTCTGGTTTTTGGCGTCATTGGTGCAGTGGGTCGCATGATCAGCCTGGCGATGGGCTTTATTCTGCTCGCTACGGGTGCAGCGATGTGGGCTGCCCAATTGCCTCACTTTGCGGTTCCTGTGATCGCCGCTGGAGCCTTGCTGACTATCAAAAGCATCCTTTGAAAGGCTTCGCCAAGCTGCTGCACCATATTATTAAGCTTCATCAAGCCGCATTTTTATGGGTTATTTGCTGGTCGGCCATTGTTGCGGTCACAGACATGACGTTTTTCCGTATTGTTTTTAGAAGAAGTGCTCGAATCAGCGATCGGACAAAACCAATCGGCATGATTCGAACCAAAAAGGGTTAGAAGTCGTAATGAATTGATCCTGGCTGCGGCAGCAGCTTTCAGGAATCGACAATCCGTCATACTGGTTTTCATCCGGCTCAAACAGGTGTCGTCCCGGCATGACTTCTCATGAAGCAGCTGGCGGTACCACTGATCAAATACAACTGTAAGCTGAAAAGCTTGTGCTTTTCGGTATTGCGTCGGAATTTGCATTCATCTCAACGACCAGGAGTTGCATCATGTCTCTGTCCATATTCAATACAAAGGCTGCGACGAGAGCGAACAACCGGAAGACACGTCGGCTTTTCTCGAAAATGGATTCGGAGATGCCATTTCTGGCTCTTGAAATCAGACGCCTTCTGAGTGGCACCGACCCGAATCCTCCAACGACCTGGACCACTCAGGGCACATGGGCAAGCGGATATCAGGCCGAGATCAGTGTCAAAAATCAGCAATCGACGTGGATAGACGGTTACCAGTTTCAATTTGATCTGGCCGATAACATCACATCTATCTGGGGTGGCACAATCGTCAGCCACACAGGCAGTCGATATACAGTCGCCCCTGATAGCTGGGCATCTCGGCTTAATTCCGGTGCGGTTGCCAAATTTGGATTTATCGCCAATGGAACTGCCGGGCCTGTTGCCGCAAAGGTGCAGAACCCGTTTCTGAGCTGGAATCTTGATGGTGGCACAGGCACAGGTGGCGGCGGAACAATCGTCGCTGGCCAGGTGAGCCTTGCTTATAACATCACCAACACATGGACTGGCGGCTTTAACGGCGAAGTGAAAGTGACCAACACCGGTACATCCAGAATCAATGGCTGGGAACTGAAGTTCAACACGAACAATACCCTGACGAATGTCTGGAACGGAATTCTAGGCAGTGCCAACACTGGCACGATATCGATTAAAAACGACACCTGGAATGGCACTCTGGCTCCCGGGTCTTCCGCCACAATTGGCTTCACGGCCAATGGTTCTGCCACCAGCCTGCCAACCAGCTTTTTATTTAATGGTGTGGCGGTAACACCTTCATTTAATGGCTCACAGCCCGTTGTCACGCCTTCCCTTTCCAGCACTTCGCTGAGCATTGTCGAAGGCCAGTCGGGTAAGAAAAACCTAACCTACACGGTGAACCTGTCGTCGGCTTCAGCATCGACAGTCACTGTGCAATATGCCACATCAGACATCACCGCCACAGCCGGCAGCGATTATCTGGCCACCAGCGGCACCCTTTCATTTGCGCCTGGCGTGACAAGCATGCAGATTCCCGTAGTGATCAATGGTGATACAGATGTCGAGAACGATGAATCCTTCAAGCTCTCGTTCAGTAATCCTATCGGAGCCACACTCGGAACAACGAGTGTAACGGGCCTGATCACTAACGACGACACGGCTCCAGCCCCGCCGCTGCCGTCGTTGGTGGTCAGCTCGCCCAGTATCGCTGAAGGCAACAGCGGAACATCTGATCTGGTCTTTAACGTCACCCTTTCTGCCGCCGCCACAAGTGAAGTCGCTGTGAATTACGCCACGGCCGACGGTACGGCAATGGCCGGGAGTGACTATAATGCCACGACCGGGATTCTGAAATTTGCTCCTGGCGAGACTTCCAAACCGGTTACCGTGAAGGTTGTTGGTGATACATCTGTCGAGACCAACGAGACGTTCAAAATACTACTATCCGGGGCCGTTGGTGCTGTCATTACCGTATCAACCGGCACAGGAACAATCGTCAACGATGATTCGGCCACACCTCCGCCAGCCACTTCGGGCAAGCAGGTTGTCGGCTACTTTGCCGAATGGGGCATTTATGGGCGGAATTATAATATCGCAGATATACCTGCTGATAAACTGACGGTTGTCAACTATGCTTTTGCCCAGGTCAAAAATGGCGAAGTCGCAGTTTATGACACCTATGCCGCTACTGACAAAGCTTTTCCCGGCGATACGTGGGATCAGCCACTGAAGGGAAATTTCAATCAGATCGCCAAGCTTAAGGCTGCCCACCCGAACCTGAAAGTGGTGATATCTGTGGGTGGATGGACACTCTCCAGCCCGTTTTCTGATGCGGCCCTGACAGATGCCTCACGCAAGAAATTTACTGATTCGGCTGTCAGATTTGTCAAGCAGTACGGCTTTGACGGAATTGATATCGACTGGGAATATCCAGTGAGTGGCGGTCTTGATACAAATATCACACGACCCGAAGACAAGCACAATTACACCCTTCTCGTACAGTCGTTAAAGTCAGCGTTTAACGCCCAGGAGGCTATTGACGGGCGAGATTACCTTGTGACCATTGCCGTGCCACCTGGCTATTCCACCATGCAGAATTTTGAGGTGGCCGAGCTGGCAAAATCGCTTGACTGGATGAACGTGATGGCCTATGACTATCACGGCGCCTGGGAAAGCACCACCGGCCATAACGCGCCGCTTTATGCCAACCCGTCAAGCCCGTTCGCGACCGAAAGCCAGTTCAATGTCGATTACATCATGAAGGCTTATGTGGCCGCCGGAGTGCCTAAAAACCAGCTTGTGATGGGTGCCCCCATGTATGGCCGAACCTGGAAGGGTGTTGCCCCTGGGCCGAACGGCAATGGGCTGTTTCAGGCTTCATCGGGTGCCGGTTCAGGCACGTGGGAAAACGGCGTGATTGACTACAGCGACCTGCTGAACAAGGTCAAAACCGACCCGGCCACTTACAAGCTCTATCGCGACAATGCCTCGCAGGTGCCTTATGTTTATGCTCCGACAAAAGAAGGTGGCTGGTTCTCTACATTTGAAGACACCACAAGCCTTGGCACCAAGCTTGATTACATCAATTCCAACGATTACGGCGGTATGATGTTCTGGGAGCTTGACGCCGACGTTCGCGATGCCTCAAGCCCCGACAGCCTGCTTGCCCTGGCTGCCAGCCGGCTTCTTTCAAACCAGTCAGCCCAGCCGGGCCTTTCGGTTTCTGATCTGACGATTGTTGAAGGTAACACCGGCACCAAAACCGCCACTGTGACCATCACCATGTCAAAGGCATCAACCACACCTGTCAGTGTGAGTTATGGCACGTTTAACGGCACGGCTAAAGCCGGCGAAGACTATGTGTCAGGTTCAGGCACGCTTACGTTCGCTGCCGGTGAAACATCAAAGAGTGTCAATATCACAATCAATGGTGATACGACTTTTGAGGCAGATGAAACACTCCAGTTACGTCTGACAAACGCCAGTGGTGCTTCGCTTGTGAAGAGTACCGGCAGCATAACAATCACCAATGATGACCAGGCCCCACCGCCACCGGTTAGTTCAGGCACGGCCGTGCTGAACGTAACCGGAACCTGGCTACCTGGCTTTGGTGGCGAGATCACCGTGAAAAACACCACTGGTGCTGCTATTACAAGTGGATGGATTCTGGAATTTGACTCGAATTTCGACATCAGTTCCATCTGGAATGCATCAATCGTGAGTCGGGTTGGCACGCGATACACCATCAAGAGCCTGTCATGGAATGGCTCGCTGGCTTCCAATGCAACGCTGAAATTTGGCTTCAATGGCAGCATGACGGGCGGTGCAACCACACCGGCCATCAGCGGTGCCACCATCAGAAGCATGTAATATAAAGCAAATAACATAACTCTCTCTCGTAAAAAGGGGTCGCTGTTGGGGCGGCCCCTTTTTTGTTCAAAATGCTGATATCATAATTTTTTATCAATGCG
>JBJTRR010000228.1:0-1904 GCA_046076185.1 bacterium
CTGCCCCTTGTAAACGTTTTCAAGGGCCCCTGGCGGAAGTGGCCGAGTGGCCAGTTCGTCAACAGCCTTGCCAGAGATTCGCCCTCTCGTCACGAAAATATTGCCTTCTTCGCCTTCAAACAGAATGCCGTTGTCGCCATCGTGGCGAATGACAATTTCCTGACCGTCGGCGAATTTCGCCGAAATCAGAAACTCTGTGGCTGTGTTATAGCGTGATGGATCGGTCGGCTGGCCATTTTTGAACTCGACCGGGTGCTTGATCAATACAGGGTCAACACTCACGGGGCCTGTATCGGTTTTGCCCATGGCCCAGGTGGCAATATCAACATGATGAGCACCCCAGTCGGTCAGCTTGCCGCCGGAATATTCATACCACCAGCGAAATTCATAGTGGCACCGAGACCAGCTTTTGGTTTCACCATTATTGCTGGCGATATAGCGAAACGGCGTGAGTGGTGCGGGGCCCAGCCAGTTGTTCCAGTCCAGGTGTTTGGGGGCTTCGGCCACAGGCACTTCAGGGCTGGTGGGTGCCGAATTGATCACGCAGGTGGCTTTTTTCAGCTTGCCGATGCGTCCGTCGCGAATCAGTGCGATGGCTTGCAGGAATGTTTCTTCGCTGCGCTGCTGGGTGCCGATCTGCACGATCCGGCCAGTTTTTCGACAGGTTTCAACCATCAGCCTGCCTTCTTCAATGGTCAGCGTCATTGGCTTTTCGCAATAGACATCCTTGCCTGATTTCATCGCTTCAATAGCCATTTTGGCATGCCAGTGATCAGGCGTGGAAATATGCACGACATCAATATCGCGGCGGTCGATAATTGCACGATAATCGGCGATAATTTCGGCCTCTTTGCCGCTCCATTCCTTAACCAGCCCGGCGGCAAGATCGCGGCGACTGCCATCGGCATCGCACACCGCTACGTAATCAGCAAATTCGGCCATGCCTTTTGCCGAACCCCAGGGTCCTTTCAGCCCTGTTGCCTTCTGCGACCATCGGCTGCCTGTGCCAATGGCTGCCATGCGTGGCCGGTCATTGGCTGAATTAAACCCAGCATCAACCCCCGCCTGCCTTCCCAGAACCATTGCCCCAGCCCAGGCGATTGAACCCTGCATGACGGCACGACGATTTATGGAATGGCTTGACATGGCTTTGACTCGCTTTGGACTGTTGCCAGTGAATAATTCTGAAGATTTTTTCAGAATGGTCTGGAGTTTGTTGTTTTGATCATCAAATTCTGCCAGATTTGAGACACTTTGTCTTCAAAAATTGCGAAATAATAGCATAAATGCGGCCGGGTTCGTGATGATCATTAGCTTCAACAAATCTTCTTTGGCACGAATCACATTATCAACAGAAATACAACGATTCACCGGGCTTTCCTGGCTCGATTCATGCTGCGATGCTGAAAATCATGGGCCGCACAGCCGGTAAAGCGATGCCGACTCGGTTCGTTTGAAGCCAATGCCTTCATAAAGCTGAATTGCAGCATGATTCGTGGCGTCGGTCTGGACACACAAAACATCGTAACTCAATTCCATGGAACACTTAATGGCTTCAGTCACGACCAGCCGCCCATAGCCCTGCCGCCTGTGTTCGGGGGCTACGTCAACAGAGATCAGACCGATTCGCGACCGACACTCGCGACGACCGTAAAGCAGCATTGGCCAAAGCACGGCGCTAGCCAGTTTCGCTTTGCCAAGTCGCCCGTTAATCTCGATATTCATCGGGTGAAATGGCTCGATGGCAAGCTCTGTCCAGGGGCAGCCCAGTGAATCATCTTCAAGAATGGAAAGGCGCGACTCTCGTTTCAGAATTGTATTTTTCATGTGCCGCGGCTCGGCACCGGCCAGGTTAAATTCAAAAAGTACGCTTCGGGCCGATTCTGCAAAACCATTTCGAACCA
>JBJTRR010000229.1:0-2356 GCA_046076185.1 bacterium
TGTGGTCATCCTTTTAGTATGACCCGCGAGGTTCCCCAAAGACACGACACGTCCTGGAATCTCGTCATGCGGCCCTGGCCTGGCTTTTCTCCTCGGGCTTTTTCTGGTCTGCACTCTCAGGCTCATCAAATGGCCGACAGATTCTTCTGAGTCTCCTGACGGCTCGTTCGGGTACCAACTCTTTACCGGCGGCTTTTCGCTTCCGATTCACCTCGTCCAGAATTCGAAAGAGCTGATAACGCACCGGGGCATACGGCTCAAAAGGTAAAGCCCGCATCTGTGTCACAATCTCTGACGCGGGCCGCTTGGTGGCGATCTCCAGAAAATAATGTCGAACATCCTGAAGATACCCCCGGTCGATACGAACCCGGACCCCTTCCTGGGTGTAGCTGATGGCATAGCCGGAAACGAGGATGGGCGTGTCATGCGAATCGTGGATGACGGATTCGCCCTGGAAGAAGGGGTGCTCACCATACGGGCCGGTTGCCAGGATGTAAAAGAGCTGCCGGAACCGGATATACTGCACATTAGCCTTGCCCGAGAGCTTCCTGCGATGCCTTTTCCACTTGTCGATATCAATCTGGTATCTGGCAATGATTCTACGGTCGATTTCCAGTGGGTTCTTCCCCTCACGAATTAAACCAGAACTGTAATACCTGTATCCATTGTTGACGTATCGAACGGCCAGTTGCTGAATCAAACCTTCAATGGTGGTGGCTTCCGCCCGATAGAGACCCTCCTGGCCAACTGCATTTCTCATGAACACCTTCAACAACAGATTCTCATGTCATCACATGTGGGAGATTGATTGATTGGCTCAATGCTCCCGAAAGCCTTTGACGTAAAATAAACCTCCTTTGAAAACCTTGCCGTTACAGAACCGAATAAAACCGTCAGCATCTCCCCGATGAGATGGCTGCCAGGTTGTCGAACGGGAGATCATGCCTGCACCTGAGAACCAGCTTACGACCAGTTCACTCAGGTGCCGCATCATAACCGTGTCAAGGTACCGGCGAAGAAGAGGGGAGGGCGGGGTTCTTGGGCATCATGCCCCGGGAAACACCGCTCCAACCACTTCCACCGCCAGATACGTCTTCGTCAGAAGATAAAGTTCCTCACCGCTTTCGTCGTGGCGTTATCGTGTACCGAGCTATCACCCTCGGTCTCTAGCCAACAGGGTCGTGACGGCCAGCCACTCCCTTGCCCAGAACTGTTCAACAGAACAGTTCCGGCTCCTACTTGCGGCCCGCTCCCAGTCTTCAGGATTTCAATCCCTGTCCCGCCTCGGACAGGCCCGGCCATTTCCAGGCCGACCCCTGAAGACCTTCCCAAGTTAGTTATGGACTTCGCAATCAGGGTCACGTCGCTAGTGGGGTCTAAGCCCACGGGTTGATTATCGTATGTGCGAATTCACTTTCCGGTCCCATGAAGAACCGTCCAGCGTCCCGCCATAGTTTCCCTCGAACAGATTCGAGGATTTCAGGTAGCAGAAAGGGCAGAAGCTCTACCTTACCCACCAATAATCAATTCTTCGCAGTTTGGCACCGTCTCCCTGAACACTTACCGGCAAGCCCTTACGGGCCTCGTATCATGGTTGAGCTTTTCATGCTTACAGACTTTGTATCGGTCTGAAGCCGAACGGCGGCATCTTCCGTCCGGTTTGCCTGTTGCCAGGTCAAACACTCCCCACGCCGGCGATGGTTGAGCGATCCTCAAATCGAGGACCGAACCCCCACGACAGGATTTTCACCTGCTTTGAACCATAACGGCCTTGCTCGCATCGCTGCCAGAAAGGCATTTCCTTGTCGCCCCCGTTTCACCAATACGTCAAACGCAGTTTGACATTCATCGGATAGAACACTGAGTTTTGAGTCACTTCGGATCATAAAAAAAATAAATAACACCAAAATGACATTTTGCTCAGTGAGCCTCCGTCGCACCGGACAAGCCAGTCTCCTGGCATCCGGCGCTAAGAACCGACATCCAAGCATCATGCTTCCCTTTCAGCGGGTGATAGTGGTCAGAAACGATCCTGTTTCCAAACCTGCCGCATCCTCGGGTGATGTCGTCTTCTGACGAAGACGTCGAAAAGAAGCGTGTTAAAAAATTACGACACGATCTCAGACGACCCAGCTCACTTACTACAACAATGAGAATCCAACGAACAATCCCCCAAACAGTATTCTGGGTACATTGTTTGTAAAAAGTTTCTATGAGCCCAAAATCCATCACCAGCCACGAGCAGCCAGCAGCCCCATCGCGAAAAATTTGCGCCCGCCCTTTCCGTAGTTATGGTTGCTACGCTTTGCGTATCCTTGCTATGGTTGCACTTCGCGGATTGCATTTGATGGATGAA
>JBJTRR010000230.1:0-7198 GCA_046076185.1 bacterium
AATTGCAGGCTGAAAAAACAGAAAATGGTGCGGCAAATGCCCGGAAGAGGTTGGTCTGGGCCTTGCTGAATCATAACGATTTTGTGATGTTGAGGTGATTTGTCATGAACAATAATAAAATGCAATTGACTGACAATATCACCCGGCGCAGGTTTCACCGGGGCCTTCGAAACGGCCTTTACTCGATAGCCCTGACATCGCTTCTGCAAAAAGATTTGCGGGCCGCTGAGCCGGCATGGTCAGCGCCTGATGGACTGCCGCATTTTGCACCCAAGGCAAAAAGTGTAATCTGGCTTTTTATGAATGGCGGGGTCTCGCAGGTTGAAAGCTTCGACCCGAAGCCGATGCTGAATAAATATTCTGGAAAAACCATTGCTGAAACACCATTCGCCAGTGTGCAGGATCCGAAAAAGCTGGCGATTGAGCGACTGGTGGTGCCGGATGCCAACGGCAATCAGCGTAACAAGATTTATCCATTGCAGAGCGGTTATAAAAAATATGGCCAGAGCGGCATAGAAATCAGCGATTTCTTTCCGCATATCGGGGGGCAGGCCGACAAGATTGCATTTGTGCGGTCGATGTGGACCACTGACAGTAATCATGGGGCGCAGACCCAGTTTCACTCGGGCAGGCACCAGAATGACGGCGATTACCCGACATTGGGGGCGTGGGTGCATTATGGGCTTGGCTCGCTGAATGAGAATTTGCCGCAGTTTATTTCCATGGGGTTTCGGGAATACTGGAATTTGAAAGACGGGCATTATCTGGGGCCGGCCCACGATGCCGTGCCGATGCGGATTGACCCGAAAAACCCGCTGGAATTTGGCCGGCCCGAGGCTCCGATAACGCAGGCCGAGCAGCAGACAGGCCTTGAGCTGGTGCGAAAGCTGAATGGGGTGCGTGGGCGGAGTTATCCGGCGGATGCGGCATTGGCCGCACGCATGGCATCGTATGAGCTGGCATACCGGATGCAGATGTCGGTGCCGGAAGTTGTTGATTTTTCAAAGGAGTCGGCCGAAACCAAGGCACTTTACGGCATGGATCGGCCGGAATCTCGCGATTTTGGCACGCAACTGCTTGCAGCACGAAGGCTGGTTGAGCGAGGCGTGCGATTCATTCAAATTCAGCACGGTGGTGGCGGGGCTGGTTCGTGGGATGCACATGGGGGCCTGAAGGCGAATCATGGCCGGAACGCCCTGGCGGTTGACAAGCCTTGTGCCGGGCTGATTGCCGACCTTGATCGGCGTGGTATGCTTGATGAGACGCTTGTCGTTTTTGCGACGGAATTTGGCCGGACACCCGGAACGCAGGGAAGTGATGGGCGGGACCATCATATTTTTGGCTTTTCAGTGTGGCTGGCCGGTGGCGGAATTCAAGGTGGCATTGCGCATGGTGCGACAGATGAACTTGGCTTTCATGCAGTAGAAAACCGGCATTATGTGACGGATGTTCATGCCACAATTCTGCACCAGCTTGGGCTTGATTCGCGGCGACTGGAATTACCGACACGCAAACGGCTGGAAATTGATCATGGAAATGTGATTCGCGAAATACTTTTGTAGTTGCATTTCAATTCGGTTCATCCTTAATGATGATCAGGTTTTTCAGCTCCCATTCGGCGACGACCCGGCCCCAGGCTTCAACACCGAAATAGACACCAGCAACTTCTGCATTTTGCCAGTCGGCTGGTGGCCTTTGCCAGTTGTAATTCTGAACAAGTTTTGATAGAGGAATGCGGGCGAATTGCCAGTCATCGGAGAGTGAGTTGAGAGTGACTTCCAGGGTGGTTCTGGCATTGAAATAAACCAGTTCGCCGCTGCTGGTAAGTTCCCTGGCGGCCGGATCATCTGGCCTGAATGCGGCAAGGCCCCAGCAATGCCGCTGATCATAGATTTTTAAGGGGTCGGAATTCAGTCGGGGTACATTGACCGGCAGCCTGATACCGAAATAGGGTTGTCGGCCTGAAATGCAATAGTCATAGCTGCCAGAGCGGGCGATATTGACTTCCAGATATTTGGTATCAAGTGTTTCAAGCTGATAATTAAGGCCTTGATGACGCATACCCATGCCGACTGTCAGGCGGGCCCTGGGGTTTGGCACGGCAGGTGTGGAAATGAATTTCATTTGATTGATCCGATATTGAAATTCAACCATGATATTATCGGAAACCCTTGGTTTATCGCTGGATTGAAATCGAAGGTCGAAACTGTCATTCACTGCACCAAATAAAAATCGTGATTCGATTTCATTTCCCCTTTTGTCGTATTTTCCTGTCTTGTTCATCTTGAGTTGAAGCGAATATTTGCCGCTGGCCAGCTTTCGGGAAGTGACCTGAAAGGCAGGGTCTGGCGGCAGAAGGGCGTCCATGGAATGGCCAGGCACGGCAGGCCGGTAATATGCATCTTCAAGACTTGTCGAAATGAGCCAGAAGCCTGAAGTGCCTAATTTTCCTCCAGATTCATCGACAAGTGTTGCGGCTTCAAACCAAGGTGCTGATGACAGGGCTCTGACACGTCTGGGTGAAGCAATTGCAGGGCTCCAGCTTATGTTCTGGCGAGGCAAAATGCTTGCCGGCTCGTGTAAAATGTGTTCAGGTGGCTCAATTGGGGTCGCATACAGATTCAAAGTTATTACGAATAAAAATGGGAATAATCCGGCGATGAAACGTCGCATGGTGAATACCCCTGGAATGCAAACGAAAATCGGCTGGAAAATTCAGGTCTTCCAGCGCATCGTGAATCAAAGTTACAAGCCGAAATCGAACAAACAGACGCCAAGGAAAAGAATCTGTCAGATAATTTAAATTGGAAAAAAAATAAAATGGAAAAGCCGACTGCATGAACAGCCGGCTCTACCTGGAAATCTATACAGATTATTTAATGGGTGTCAGGGTGATGTTGCGGTAGAAGACTTCGGCGCCTTCGCTTTGAAGGATGATCTTGCCTTTGGTCAGCGGGGTTTTGCCTTCCTTGTCGGCACTCAGGCCCGAGGCTTCGCCGACGAGTTCTCCGTTGACGATGTGTTTCACGGTGTCGCCTTTGCAAATCACCTCAACGGTGTTCCACTGGCCATTGGGTTTTTCGGTGTCTTTGGTCTTTTTCTTGTAGCGGGGCTCGCGCTTGCCGTCGATCACGGCTGATGTGCCGTCAACCATGTAAAAGTCGCCGCAGTCGTGTTCCTGAATCTGACATTCAACAGACTTTGTCCAGACTTTGTCGGCACCAATGCCATGATAGAGAATTCCGCTGTCGCGGACGGCTTTCTCGCGTGGTGGCCACTTCTTTTCGCCCCACATGAATTCGAGTTTGAGGTGATAATTTTCATAATTTTTGTCGGTTGTCAGGCAGCCGAATTCCTCGCCTGAGATGTGAATGACGCCATCCTTCACCTGAAAGATCTTTTTTGGGTCCTGGCGGGGGTCAACTGACTTGTCGTTGTGGCGGATCCAGATTGTCCAGCCCGAGAGGTCTTTGCCGTTAAAAAGTGTTAGCGTCTCTTTGCTGTCGGCAGCTAAAGTGATCCCGGCCATGGCCATAATGGCCGGCAGCAGGAAAAGAGAGGTGATCAGCAGAAATCGGCGGTTCATTGGGTTCTCCTGAGGGGTTTGGGTTTTATCCGGCTCAAGCAGGTCGCCGGAATTTTGGGTGGGTTTCACAAAGAATAACAAAATCCGGGCAAAATTGGTCGAGTGAAGATCGGGAAAAAATAAAAAAGCCACGCCCTTTGTGGGGCGTGGCCTGTGAAGTGTTTTCAGAAGGGCAAAAGAGATTATTTCTCTTTGGAAAGGGTGATATAGCGGCCGCCGGAATTCTGCGGAGTGCGGACAAATATCGCGATTTCGTCGGCTTTTTCGGCGATTTCAGCGAACTGTTTGACACTCTTGAGCTCTGTCGGAATGCGATTCATCACAACTCGCGAGAGAAGATAGCCTTCCTGAATGCCAGAGGCTTCGGCCGGGCTGCCGGGTTTCACGGCGGCAACGAGCAGGCCTTTGGTGTCGCGGCCATAACCGAATTTATCGGCCAGGTCGGGGGTCAGTTCCTGCAGAGAAAGCCCATACGACTCAACTGACTCGGCGGCTGCAGGTTCGGGTTTTTCAGGCTTGGGCTGTTCGCCCTGACCAGGGCCTGAACGGAGTGGATCGATCTTTTCGGCAGAATCAAGAACGACTTTCGTCGTGGTTTCCTCGCCATTTCGAACCACAGCCATTTCGTAGGGCTTACCTATGTCGGAGACGCTTACGCGGTTGCGAAGCTCCATCCAGTCGGTCACTTTTCGGTTGTCGAAGCGGGTGATGATATCGCCCGACTTCAGGCCAGCCTTGTCGGCGGGACTGTTTGCCATGACTTCGTTGACCATGGCACCAGGCACTTTCGGGTCAAGTCCGAATTGCCGGGCCAGGCCGGGGGTAACGGGCCCAAGGCTAATGCCCATCATGGCACGGTCAACCTTGCCTTTGGCAATGATTTTGTCGGCCAGCTTCGATGCCATGTCGATAGGAATTGCAAAGCCGACGCCGTCGTTGCCGCGGCTGCCCGAGACGATTGCTGAATTGACACCGACGACCTTGCCGCCCATGTCAACCAGCGGGCCACCCGAATTGCCGGGATTGATGGCTGCATCGGTCTGAATGAAATCTTCGTAGCCACGCTGGCCTACGATGCCGAGGTCGTTACGGTGAGTGGCCGAAACGATGCCCACGGTGAACGAGCTTGAAAGGCCAAACGGGCTGCCCACGGCCATGACGAGTTCGCCCACTTTCAGCGATTCGCTGTCGCCCAGGGGCAGTGGTCGAACGGATTTCTGCTCGATCTTGATTACCGCGATATCGCTTTGAGGGTCGCGACCGACCAGCTTGGCAATATGTTCGTCGCCATCGTGCAGAGTCACGATGATTTTCTCGGCGTCTTCCACCACATGATTATTGGTGACGATGTGGCCCTTGTCGTCAAACACGAAACCGCTGCCTGTGCCCATGCCAGGTGAGGGCTGCATCTGGTTCGGGCGGAACGGGAGAGGGGCATCTTCACGGAAGAATCGGCGAAAGAGTTCTTCCATCTGTTCAGGTGTCATCGGCTGACCATTCGGGCCCTGAGGCACGTTCGGCCGGTTCTGCCGATTGGTGCGGGCCTGGGGCTTGCGACCTTCAGTGCGAATCTGAACCACCGAGGGGTGAACATAATCGGCCACGTTATTAAACGCTTTGGAAAGCGATCGGGCCGTTTTCAGTTCTTCGGTGGCAGTGGGTGCCAAAGCCGGCAAAGGCTGCCGGGGCAGAAGGTTATAGCCCAGGCTGAGAGCCGACATGAAGATGGCCACCCAGGCGACTGCATTTTTTCGAATCATCGTAGGTAGTTTTCCTTTAGTGAGACGACTTCGCATTCAGTATCGATGACGAGCGAAACGGCGTGCCCCGTGATACCCTCAATGATATTTTTGGCAATCTGCCGAAAAAATCAAGAACAGCACCGGCCCGGCAAAGGGCGGCGTGTCGCTGGCTGATGTTGGGGCATGGTTGTATCGCGTTCATCGCTGATTAAAGTTTATTACGAATGGTCGGGTTAAAAGGTTTGATTGGTCTGGGAAAAAAATCCGCCCATCGCCCTGATTTCACCCAAAGCCAATGCCCTGAATAGGTTTACAGTGGCGTGAGGTTTCGCCGGAAAGGCCTGAACCTTGCTGGAAACGGCCAACTGGGTGTGAGAAATTATCTTGATTCAACCAGTTGAGTCATTTTTGAGAACAGGTGCTTATTGAAGTCGCCCACATTCACCAGCCCTCGGTGGCTTGCCAGCCATTCCAAGGCTTCGTCGGAAACTGCTGAGAGGTTAATCATTTCCAGGCAGCCTTCATGCGCGGCAAACTGCCGGGCGGCATAGTCGGTCAGTGTGTGTAAACCTGATAGATAAAGAACGCCCCTGTGCCGGGCGAGATGGTCGGCCACAGCGTCGGTGAGTTCTTCAAGGCCGCTTAGGACGATTGCGCCCACATGGTGGCTGAGAGCCTCAGCCGCTTCTGGCGTGAGGTGCTTCAGGCCGCCAAGATGCAAATTGCCGCGGTGCCCGGCCAGTGCAATCAGTATTTCGTCAGGCACATCTTCCAGACCGCCAAGGTGAAGCCCGAACGAGTGAGTGGCCAGCGACTGTGCCGCAGGAAGGCTTAGCGTATGCAGACCGCCGAGATGAATAGGCCCCTGGTGCCGGGCCAGCCAGTGGGCGGCGGTGTCGGAAATCGATGAGAGATTGCGTAGGCCCAGGGCCTCTTTATGGTGAGAAAGGGCTTCAGCAGCGGTGTCAGAAAGTGAATCAAGCCCGCCCAGATAGAGCGTGCCCTCAACACCGGCCAGCGAACGGGCGGCAGCATCGGAGATTGAATGCAGGCCACGCAGGCCCAGCGAGCCTTTGTGCTGCCCAAGTAAATCGGCCACGGTGTCAGAAATTACTGTCAAGCCGCCAAGGTGAATTTCGCCCGTATGGCCAGACAGGATTTTGGCCTGATGTTCAGAGAGGGATTCAAGGCCGACGAGGTCGAGATAGGCTGTGTGCTTGGCCAGCGATGTTAATGCATTGTCAGAAAGGGTTTTGAGGCCACCCAGGCGGAGCCCCCAGCCAAGCCTGGAAAGCGATTCGGCGGCGGCATCAGACAGTGTTTTCAGGCCGCCCAGGTGCAGGTTGCCGTTGTGTTTTGAGAGCGATTCTGCAGCTGCGTCGGAAATGGCCTCAAGGCCGCTGAGGTTGAGGTCGGCTGAATGATAGGAAAAAGCGGCGGCGGCCGAGTCGGTGAGGGTTTTCAGGTTGCTCAGGTTCAGTGGACGTTCGGATCGGGCCAGTACAGCGGCGGTGGCGTCATCAAGCGAGTGAAATGGCAGAGGTTCAGCCCCCTGGCGATCGAGCAAGAGATCAAGAATTTCAGTGGGTAGCTGGGTGATTTCAAACATTGAATTTCCTGAAGACCTGGCCAGTGCGGCTTGTTCTCAACGGGCTGCAATTTGTGTGGAACCATGATCAATTTCTTTATCATAATTGAGGCGGGCAAGAATTGCGAAAAAAATGCCCTGCCTGAAAGAAATTCGGGAGGGCTTCGAACGGCACGTGATTGACAACTCAGCATATGAAAACGACCGGATCAGCCCACGGCGACATTTTATCGCTTTCATACGTTTATCAATTGATCGGATGCTTTGCAAAACGGCCGGGGC
>JBJTRR010000231.1:0-5096 GCA_046076185.1 bacterium
TCTTGGCACATTCCGGGCCGATGGGCCGGGGCTGATTGACCCCGAGAAAGGCCACCTGCGGCCGGCCCGACGTCTGAACCGGCGGGTGGGGCACTGGATCAAGGCCGAACAGACCGATTTTGAAGAGCCGAACCATGCCGACCCCGGCTCGCTGGGCCTTTGTGTGCCGCTGGGTATTCTTCCAGCGGATGACGAGCGGCTGCACCAAAGCTATCTGGCCCTGGTGGCCGACCTGAACGACCCGAAAAATTCAGCCAATGCCTATCGCACGCTGAGGCACGACATCCAGGTACTGACCCGGCTCTGGATGGCGCGATACTGCCTGCGGCTGGCCCATGAAAAAGGCTGCCTTGAGAAGCTGAAGCGGGCCCATTCACTGCTTGAGGAAGTGACTGAGCTGCTTGGCCCGCTGGGCATGGGTATTCTGACAGGTGCCGGACAATCCATTGAGAAAAAACCAATGATGATTCCGGGCGTCTGGTCGCTGCACCTGCAGGTGATTGAACTCTTCACCGAGCTGGGCGGGCTGCAATACGACGCCCTGGCCCGGCGGCTGACCATGCGGCCCTGCCTGCCAGACAGCCTTCCGGCCTTTGGCATGCGGTCAAGCTTCCCGTTCGGTGATTTTCGTTACCAGATTCAGCAGGAATCGCGACAGCGTTTCTGCCTGATGCTGGAATGGGATTCAACGACACCTGTCACTCTTCAGGCCGATGTTGTGATTGGGTCGATCAGCCAGGCCAGAGGCTGGCAGACGCTGGGCGACCGGGAAACCAGCCAGCAGACACCCCAGGTGCGGTGGGATGCCGCCCGCCACGCCCTGAAATGGGTGGAAACACTGCCTGCCGGCCGACACCGGCTAACGCGGGAGTGGTATGGCTCATTAGCCTGAGACAATCGTTTCAGGAAGTGAATATCAGGCAAGAAGCCCCGGCGGAATTTTCGCCTTGCCTTCCACACCGATCAGCCTTTGTTCCAGACCCTGATAGCTGAATTTATGCTTCCAGGGGTCGAGGCCAAGCTGGTGCAGCACCGTGGCCTGAATGTCGCGCACGTCAAGCGGGTTTTCCACTGCATAATAGCCAATTTCGTCGGTCTTGCCGATGGTCTGCCCGCCTTTGATTCCACCGCCGGCCATCATCATGGTAAAGGCGTAAGGATGATGATCTCGACCAGGGAATTTCTGGTTGGGGCTGTTCTGGGCCATGGGCGTGCGGCCGAATTCGCCGCCCCACACAATCAGCGTTTCATTCAGCAGCCCTCGCTGGTCAAGGTCTTTAATCAGAGCTGTTATTGCCCTGTCAATCTGCCGCACCTTGATCGGCAGGGTGTTCACAATATCTTCGCCGGGGCTCACGCCGTGATGATCCCAACCCCAGTCAAACAATTGCACATAACGCACGCCTGATTCAACCAGCCGGCGGGCCAGCAGGCAATTATTGGCGAACTGGGCATCGGTGCCCTTGTAGGCCACTCGCGGGTCGGCTGCCGAGTCGCTATCAGGCACGAAGCCAGGCACAGCGCCATACATTTTAAGAATGTGCTTGGGCTCGCGTGAGATATCCATCACCTCGGGTGCGGTGATCTGCATGCGATAAGCCAGCTCAAACTGGGCGATACGCGTGACAGTTTCAGGGTCGCCAATGGCCCGGGCCTGCATTTCATTAAGCTGGCGAAGGGTATCAAGCGTGCGGCGGCGGCCCTGCTGGTCAAGCCCTTCAGGGTTTTTCAGAAAAAGCACCGGTTCGCCTTCCGACCGACACTGCACTCCCTGATAAACCGACGGCAGAAAACCGCTGCCCCAAACGGATTTGCCGGCATCAGGCGTCTTGCCGCCCGATGTCAGCACCACGAAACCGGGCAGGTCGGCATTCTCGGTGCCAAGGCCATAAGTGGCCCAGGCGCCCATCGAAGCACCGCCGAACTGATTTGAACCTGTGTGCAGAAAAAGCTGGGCAGGGGCATGATTAAACTGATCGGTTTTGACGGTTTTGAGCACAGCGATTTTGTCGATCACCGTAGGCAGGTGCTGCCAGAGTTCCGAAAGTTCGACACCTGACTGACCCGTTTTTTTGAAATGGTAAGGGCTGCCCAGCATGTTCGGCACGCCCTTGATGAATGCAAATCGCTTGCCTTTCAGAAGTTCGTCAGGGCATGGCTTGCCGGTATATTTGCGAAGCTCGGGCTTGTCGTCAAAAAGGTCGAGCTGGCTGGGCGATCCTGCCATGTGCAAGTAGATCACATGCTTCGCTTTGGCTGGAATCATCGGCGGCCGGGGCGACATGGCATTGGCCCCTGATTGAGCCCTGGCCGATGGCCCGGCAAGCATTTCAGCCAGTGCAATGGAACCCAGAGACATGCCAGCTTCGGCAAAAAAGTGCCGGCGTGTCTGGCCCAGCACCGTTTTCATGCCTTCTGCCTGATAATCGTTCATCATTACACCATTATTCCTGAATGAATTGTCTTGCGATCTGCCGCCGGTTGAAATCGGTGGGTCAGGGTTTAGTCAGGAACTCATCAAGGTTCAGAATCACGTTAGCGGCATTTGTCATTGCAGCCAGTTCCGCTGCGTTTAAGCCCTGCGGCAACGGGCCGAGTGGAAGAGTCGCCATCTTTTCAGCTTCAGCCGGTTTTTGGCTGTACCAGGCCAGTTGTTCATCGTAGAGCCTGACAAGAGAATCGACTTCTGCCGCAGTAGCAGGGCGCAGCAGTGCCATTGCAACGGCAGAACTGATTTTTGAGCGAATATCGGGAGCAGCCGATTCACGAATGGCACGCCGGGCAAGGGCCTGGGCCGCTTCGACATAAACTGAGTCGTTCAAAGTGACGAGAGCCTGCAGCGGGGTGTTGGTCTGAATGCGCCTGATATTGCAATATTCACGGCTTGGGGCGTCGAGGGTGATCATGGCAGGGTAGGGGCTTGTACGCTTGACAAAAGTGTAAAGCCCACGGCGATGACGGTCTTCGCCGGGACTTGTCTGCCATTTGTCAGTGTTATAAGTGCTTCGCCAGATGCCCTCTGGCTGGTATGGCATGACCGATGGGCCAAACATTTTGCCGGAGAGCAGGCCTGAGACACGCAGGGCCGAATCGCGAATCATTTCCGCCTCAAGCCGGGTGCGCGGAAAGCGGGCAAGCCACCTGTTTTCAGGGTCTTTTCGGCTCTTTTCGGGCGAACTTGTGGCACTCTGGCGATAGGTTGATGAATTGACGATCATCCGGCAAAGGGCTTTCATGCTCCAGCCTGATTCACGAAAGGCGACAGAGAGATAGTCGAGCAATTCGGGGTTCGAGGGCGGCTGCCCCTGCGAGCCGAAGTCTTCCTGAGTGGGCACCAGCCCTGAACCGAAAAAAGCCGCCCAGTAGCGATTGACGGCCACGCGGGCAGTGAGCGGATTATCGTCCTGGAAAAGCCATTGCGAAACTGTCAAACGATTGGCAGACTTGCCGCCCGCCATCTTCGGAAAGCTATCCGGCGTGGCTGGCTGAACTTCCGTGCCGGGGTCGAGAAAATTGCCACGATTGTGAATTTTCGTCACCCGCCGCTGCTTTTCCGGCAGCTCCTGAAAAACAGGAGTACGACATTCAGCCAGTATGGCATTTTTGCGATCCTGCGAAGTTTTGAGCTTGGCAGCCATTTCACGGGGCGGCGGGCCAAGTTTCAGTGTCTCAAGCAACTTCCCCAGCTCGGTGTCAATCTTTTTCAGCTCGGCTTGCTGGAAGTCCGTCGGAAACGACTCGAATGGCGATTCGTCGCCCCTGTCGGCATCGGCGGTCTGATTAAAAACAGCAAAAAACCGGTAATAATCGGTTTGAGAGATGGGGTCGTATTTGTGGCTATGGCACTTGGCACAGCCGAACGTCAGGCCCATCCAGACCTGCATGGTGGTGTCAATGCGGTCTTTCACAGCCGCGATCCGGAATTCTTCGTCGTCGGTGCCACCTTCTTCATTTGTCAAAGTATTACGATGAAAGGCCGTGGCCAGTCGCTGATCGGCCGAATTGCCAGGCAGCATGTCGCCGGCAAGCTGGTCGGTAGTGAATTGATCGTAGGGCAGGTCGCGATTAAAGGCAGCGATGACCCAGTCGCGATAACGCCACATCGGCCGACTGCGATCTTTCTCATAGCCCTTGGTGTCGGCAAATCTGGCAAGATCAAGCCAGATTCGGGCCCACCTTTCACCATAGGCCGGGCTGGCCAGGAACCGTTCAACAAGTCGGGAATAGGCATCGGGCGCAGAATCATTCAAGAATTCAATGACCTGTTCGGGGGTCGGTGGCAGGCCAGTGAGATCAAGCGACAGTCGTCGGATAAGCGTGCGTTTATCGGCTGATTCGTTGGGTTTAAGGCCATTGGCCTCGGCCCTGGCCAGAACAAAATGATCAATCGGCGAAGTCGGCCACTTTGAATCTTTGATAAATGGCAATGGGGCTCTGACCGGTTTTTGAAACGCCCAGTGATCGGCCCAAGGCGCACCCTGGATGATCCAGGCCCTGATCTTGCTGATCTCTTCCGGGCTCAGCCGTTTCTCAGGGCCGCCGGGCGGCATGACTTCATCTTTGTCGGTTGAAGTGATTCGCTCAAGAATGCCACTGTGCTCGGCATCGCCGGCGGCAACAGGCGACCAGCCGCCACGGTCGGCAAATGCACCTTCCCGGGTATCGAGCCGTAGTTTTGCCTTGCGCTGAGCCCGATCAGGACCATGACACGCGTAACAGTGCCGGGCAAGAATCGGGCGGATTTCCTGCGTGAAACTGATTTTGGCCTCGTCAGCAACAATTATGGATCTGTTAATGGCCAATAAGGCGATAAAAGCGAATATCACCGATTTTTGATTCATGATATGAATTTCCCGGTCGGGCGGAGGGGCTGGTTCGATGACCTCGGAAATCTGACATTATTAAATTTAATTATAGCCGAACGTCTGGCCAAAAAAAACGCCGGAAGCTGGCATGGGCAGCGATTCAAGGACATTCCATAATCAGCCGGGGGCGGAACCCGACGGAATCGGCAGCAACGCAGATGAAGTTGATACCCTGAAAGGGCCCCTGGGGTGTGCTTTGCCACTGAAGCTGTGTGTGAATGTGGCCATAAA
>JBJTRR010000232.1:0-2569 GCA_046076185.1 bacterium
GATACCTTCAAGATTGCTGCGATAAAGGCTGAATGCCTCTTTCTTCAAGGCATTGATTTGAGCCAGCAGAGAAGCCGGACTGGCTCCGTTTCGAATCGCCTCATCGCGTAGGGCATCAAGGCGTGAAACAACTTCCCAGCCGGCGGCAGCAGCCAGTTCGCCAGCCCTGGCAGTCAAATCGACAACTTCCATGGTGTTATCAGGATGACTCTTTTTCCATGCCTCGGTAATGGCTTTGCCCAGGCCTTCTTCCATCGTCATGCTGGTGGGCTTTTCGCGAAGGGCCTCGCTGAAGCCCTTCAGCAAATCAAGTTTACTGGCAAGGTCATTGGGCACGTCTTCAGGCAGAAGTTGCTCAAGGGCGCCGGTTACAAGATCTGCAGCAAAGTGGAGTTTTAAATGTGCCATGTAGGCTGAGAGTGCATCACGGGTTGAGAGATCAGCCAGATCGGTTGCATCTTTCAAAACACTGAGAGGGTCTTTATGAAGATAGTCGAAATCGCCCAGGTCAAAAGCTTTGCGAATGAAGGCATCAGCCTCGTCCTGTGGCACGCCGGCCCCAATGGCCAGGCTGTAAAGTGTGGTTAGTGGCGTGACCATGGTGCCCAGAGGTGCCAGAAATGGCAGCTTGAGCGGCATGTCCATGCTGGTGTCGGTTCCGCCGAAGATCATCAATCGACCTTCGTCATTATCGATACGGCCGTTGTGATTGGTGTCGTATCGGCGCAAGTCCACTTCCAGCGAATATTGACCATCGGCATCGCTGACAGTGACCGGCTCCATCGCATCAATCCGGCCGTTAAAATTGGCATCGAAAAACACTGTGGTGCCCGCCAGATGGCCGTTAGAGACGGTGCCACTGCCATATCGACCACCAATACCGAATTTGAAGATCGGGATTTCGGCCAATCGCCTTTCCCAGACGGTGTCCCAGATCGAATAGAAACCCATATCGATACCGATTTGAACCCTCGACTTCACATAGGCCACCAACTCGCCTGTGAGTTCAAAGAGATTCAGCGGGTTCGATATTCGGTCTGTAATTTCCTGGCCACGAATTTTGCCATCAGATGTTCCAGCAATTTCGCCTTCATCCAGAAGGTCAAAACTTGCCTCGGCTTCAAGACCGCCAGTGATGTCGGCCCTGACAACCCGTGCCGAGTATCCCAGCCCGGCACCCATGCTGGCGTCCATGGTGAACTCGGCAATATCTTTGCCCTTACTGTCGAGGTCAGCCACATAGAACCCGTTGAACACTTTCCATGCATCGCCTGAAGCAAAGTTGTCTCTGCGCCATTGATTCAGACCGTAGGTATCAAACCCGAAGCCCAGATGCGCCTTGACTTCATAGCCCCCTTCAATCACGCCTTCAATACCACCATAAATCGGGCATGTCTTGTCAATTTCTGATGACATTCCCATGCCGGGCATTCGCCATTCAAACAGGCTGACATCCTGCCCGAACAGCAATTTTATGGCATTGGCGGGTTCTTCAATCAGCGGAATGGTGAAGCCCAGCTCATCAAGCTGATCCATAATCTTCTTGAAACTGCTGTTGTTTTTGCCGTTTTTGTATTTGCCACCCTTATCGGCCTGGTCTTTGGTGTCGGTTTTCAGGGTTTTTGCATCTTCATCCACCTTTTCGTCGGCAGGGTCGGCGTCCTTATCAGCGGCCTTCCACGCTTCCAGCTCATAGCTACCGAAATTGATGTAAAAACCATCTTCGTCGCCAAGCTTTTTGAGATCACGAACCAGGTCCATCACGCCTTTGAGCATGTCAAGAAACCTGATTGTCTCGTCAACACTATTTTTAAGCTGTTTGCCCCGATTACTGTCGATTTTGGCGTAGAAGCCTGCAAACCAGTTGGCCAGGTCAATTGTTGAGGTCTTGCCGTCCTTGTTGGTGTCAAAGACACTTCCCAGGCCAAGCTTGTCAAATATTTTCGTATCACTGTAAAGAGCATCAACCAGCGGATAAAGCGGGCCCAGAATGTCGTCAAGACCACCCACAATCGGGTTGAGCATGTCGCTGATATAGCTGCCAAGATCAAGCCTGATATTGTCAAAATAGAAGGTTGTGGCATTGGCCTCTTCGTCGGCTTCTTCCTGGTTGGAATAGTCAAACAAAGGGAAAATGCTGGAAAGATCAAATTTGAACGATGGAATCGCCGCTGAGCCGTTTACGCTTGTCGTCACGCCTAACGACATTGCCGCGACACCTGTCAGGCTATACTGAAAGACTTTTTCCAGATCCAGGGCACTGCTGGTCAGTTCCGTAAATGTAAGTTTGGAGTCGGATCCGGCATCGCCCGCCAGTGTAAACTGAAAGCTCACGTCAAGCTCGGTCCTGGCAGGGTTGTCGCCTATTTTAACATTGTCATTGACACTCGGCTGGTTCACGGCCACAAGCTGCATGAAGCCCAAGCCTCCGGTAAGGCTGAAATTATCCGACAGACCGGCATTAAAATTGGCCTGGATATACGTTTTGTCGGCCGCTGTGTTCAGATAAACGTCGCCACTTCGGGGGAAAAAAAGTTCCAGGGCGGCGTCATAGCTGAAGCTGGCATCA
>JBJTRR010000233.1:0-2708 GCA_046076185.1 bacterium
GCGTCACCATCGCCAAAGAGACGAACCAAAGCCTGCGGGAATCTTGGCAGAGAGCAGCACTGTCCGGGGCAAAGCTGGCTGAACTGAGGCTTGACTACCTGACGGAACCCGTTGACTGGGCCCTGCTGCTGCGAGACAGGCCCACGTCTGTGCTTATCACCGTTCGACGAACCATCGATGGTGGCCGATGGGCGGGCGATGAATCGCATCGTCGCCAATTGCTCAGCGAAGCCAGCCAGAACGGGGCCGACTGGATTGATGTTGAAGTTGATATCGCCCGCGAATTTCCAAGGGCAGGCATCAGCCGGCGCGTCGTCTCGTTTCATGACATGACCAGCACCCCCGAAGAACTCAGCAAGATTGCCCGTGAATGCTCTGAAGGCGATGCCGACCTGGTGAAACTGGCCGTTATGGCGAGGTCTCTGCGAGATTCCTTCCGCCTGCTTGATACGATCCGCCAGTCACACAACGATCGCCCCACCATGGGCCTGGCCATGGGCCCGCTGGGCCAGTTTACACGTGTGGCCAAGGCCCGATTCGGCACCAACTGGACCTATGCCGCATGGGAGTCAGACACCCCGCCCGCACCCGGCATGCTGGCCTTTAGTGAACTGAGATCCATATATGATTATGAATCAATCAATCACGACACCCAGCTTTACGCCGTGATTGGCGACCCGGTGGGCCACAGCAAGAGCCCGCTGGTGCATAATGCCGCATTTCGGCACCACGGCCTGAATAAGTCGTATGTGCCGGTGCGCGTGCCGCCTGAGGAACTGGCCTGGTTCCTGCAAATCTGCGGTGATTATGGCTTTCGCGGCATTTCGGTAACGATTCCGCACAAAGAAGCCGTGATTGCCCCGCTGGCTGAATCGTGTCCGCTGGTTCGTCTCACCGGCAGTTGTAACACGGTGATGATTGAGCCTGAAAAGAGTGGCCATTTTTTTCGCTTGGGCGGCTATAACACCGACCTTGACGCCGCCCTGGGGTCATTGCAGGAAGCTTTGCCGACCGAGCAAAACGGATCACCCGCAACCCTTTCAGGTGTCAAAGTGCTTTTACTGGGTGCTGGCGGCGTGGCCCGGTCGCTGGCTTTTGGGCTGAAGCGGGCGGGGGCCGATCTTACGATCGTCAATCGCACGGCCGAAAGGGCTGACTCGCTGGCAGCCGAGACCGGGGCAAGTTCAGCCCGTTGGGACGATCGGGAAAAGCTGGCTCGAGATTCGGCGATACTCATTAATGGCACATCGCTGGGCATGTCGCCCCATGTTGAACTTTCGCCACTCGGCCCCGATTGCTTTCACCCGGGTCAGGTCGTCTTTGATACAATCTATATTCCGGAGTGGACAGTTTTCCTCAAGTCGGCCCGGGCGGCCGGGGCCCGAACGCTTTCGGGGGTTGACATGTTCATTCGGCAGGCGGCCATACAGTCGCGGCTTTTTTCGGGCGGTGCAGAACCTCCCGTCTCGCTGATGGCCGAAAAGCTGCGTGCCGCACTCTCTCCGGCATCCTGAAGCGACCAACAAACAGGGAAAGCGAGCCACCGATGCCTGACGCTGCCAGCCTTTCACCTGCCCGGCACCTTGTGCTTGTGGGCTACCGTGGTTCGGGTAAATCAACCATTGGCAAGCTGGTCGCCCGGCTTCTGGGGCTTGATTATCTTGATACCGATTTACTGATTCAGGAAAAATCCAGTAAATCTATTCGCGAAATATTTGCCAATTCTGGCGAAGAAGCCTTTCGCGACATGGAAACCGCCGTTCTTCAAGACCTGACTACACGAAAAGCACTGCCCGCCAGCGTCGTCGCCACAGGCGGCGGCATGATCATGCGGCCTGAAAATCAAAAGCTTATCAAGAAACTTGGGCTGGTCGTCTGGCTGGAAGTCTCGCCGGAAATGGCCACAGCCCGTATCAACGCCGACACCTTGACCGCCGGGCAGAGGCCCGCACTGACGGATTCATCGCTTGCCGACGAGGTCGAACGGATGATCAGCCTGCGAAATCCGGTCTATGCCGAACTGGCTGATATCACCATCAAAAATAACGCGGTGGATCAATCAGCCGATGATATTGCTGATGAGCTGATCAGCCAGATTCGCCCGACCCCTTGGTATTCATCGTTCGAAAAGCGGTTTGACTCTTGACATGTTTCAGACTTCCCACCGATTGAATCTGGCAAATTAAACTGTAACTGACCAGCAGAAAAAAAGGCATGACACCCCATTTCACACCAGCCCTTCACCTGTTTTTTGGCCTTGGCCTTGTCTGGCTGGGGGCTGTTGGCGGCAGTTTTGCAAATGTCTGTGTTTACCGGCTGGCGTGGGGCAAAAGTGTAATCTGGCCCGAATCCCATTGCCCCAAGTGCCTGACTGCCCTGAAAAAACGCGATAACCTGCCGATTTTTGGCTGGCTGCTTCTGCGTGGCGAATGCCGCACCTGCGGCGTGCGCATACCGACCCGCTATGTTCTGATGGAAATTGCCCTGGGCCTGCTTTTCCTGCTGGTTCATGTCGCTGCCTGTGCCGACCTTGGCTGGCGCTGCCAACTGAATGAAATTTATTTCGGAAGGCTGGCGTTAGGCACGACACTCGTCACATTTCTGCTGATCGCCACCATGATGGATTACGACTGGATGATCATCACCGACAGCGTGACGTATCCGGGAATGGCTGCTGGCCTTTTGCTGGGCACTTTCCTGCCCATGGG
>JBJTRR010000234.1:0-5466 GCA_046076185.1 bacterium
AAGCCATGCCCAGCCGCTGCCAAAACGAGTCAGTCCCGCCTTGGTAAAGGCCTCTTTGAAAGCCCCATAGCCGCCCAAGTCAGCGTTAATGGCTTCAGCAACAGCACCAGTAGGCTCGCCTCCACCGCCAGGCCCCATAATCTGCCAGAAAAGCGAGTGATTGTAGTGGCCACCACCATTGTTCCGCACAGCCATCCGAATGGCTTCTGGAACAGCGTCGAGATTGGTGATCAATTGCTCGACCGTCTTGTTCTGAAGGTCCGGGTGATCCTTCAGGGCGTTGTTCAGGTTCGTGATATAAGCCTGATGATGCTTTCCATGGTGAATCTGCATCGTCTGCGTATCGATGTGTGGCTCAAGTGCGCTGTGATCATAAGGCAGGGGCGGCAGGGTGAATTCGCTCATCGCTTAACTCTCTGTTTTTCTTGAGTTTGAGTGAGTTTTTACAGGTATGTGGCTGATTCTGGTGCGATACAGGAAACAGCCAATCACTTCAGGCATATTGTAGAGAATTGCCGCCAATTTCAATAGCGCGGCATCCAAACTTGAGAATTGAGCGGGGGGAGCCCGTCTTCAGTCATGCTTCAAAAATAGCCCGTTTGTTGCTAATCAGGAAACACGGGCCTGGTTTGCCGATCGCCTGGGTTGCGGTTTGGCTCGCCTGCCCAGTCCAAGATTCCTCAGAATGTTGCCAAGGCCTCTCGGCACTGGCTGAGGTCTGGTCACAACCGGTCTGGGCGAAGGAATTGATACAGGTGGTGTTGGTGTGACAGGCGGTTGCACAACAGGTGGCGTGGGGGGCACAACAGGTGGTATGGCTGGCACGTTTGGCGGCGGTGTGACCACTGGTGGTGGCACACTGGGCACCTGTCCTCCAATATAATTCAAGCTGAAATTGTAACCGCCAATATCAAACCGGCCCAATTCCGCCGCTTCCACCCGGAAGTAAAAAGATTGCCCGGGCTGAACCAGCCCTAAATTGAGACTGCCTGACCCGCCCCATTGACCTGGGCTCGAAATCCTTTGAATCACGTTGCCAGACGAATCAACCTGTATAAGGGCCGGGCTAAGCATGCTCACGCCTGTGGCGCTGGCTTTCACTATCAGGCTGGTGCCCGTAAACCCTGACGGAATCGTAACCTGAAAATAATCAGTTGCTCCGCTTGAAGCCAGTTCCATTTTGCCAGTCTGGCTGGTTCTCTGGCCCAAAGCAGGCGGCTGCATCTGTATCGGGTTGAAGTTGCTTGTTCCCTGACCGGAACGGGTGAATGAATCTTCACGGCGGTGGCCATAAATCGCCTGAATGCCTTCAATATCGCAGGTTTGAAGATCACGACGCACCCCGGCATAGCGGTCGAACATGATCGATCCCGTGTCAGAAACATGGTCAAGCCCCAGAGAATGGCCAAGTTCATGCAGCAGGACCGTGCGAAAGTCGTATGCACCGCCGTCTGTCCAGTTATTGTCGAGATTAATCTGAACATCGCCTGCTCTCGTCCAGCCATCCGGGGGCGGAGAGCTGGTCATTGCCAGAACCCTCAGCGGGTTTTCATTAAAAGAAAATCCGCCGATTCGAATATCACCAAACTGGCTGGCCCCTTGGCTTGCTGCCTGATAATCGCCATCTCCTCCCTTATCAGGCACCTGAGCGATATCAATATCAGCGGATCTGGTCCATTTGTCAAAAACCTCAGCCACCACCTTCTGCCAGTCAGACCCCAGTTGACTTGAGAGTACGGAATTCATCTGGTTTACACCCGAGTACCAGAAAACACCATCGCTCGGAATGGAATAGGTGATCAGGCTCTTATCAGACCACTGGTTTGAACTGATTGAATATGCAGCCAGCAATACTCTCTCTTCCAACAGCCTGCACTGACTCTGCTCCAAAGAAAAACGCTTTGGCGATCGATTGCATTTTTGATTTGGATGTTTTTTTTGACTTATTTGCCGGGGCTGGAACATGGGGAGATTGCCCGTCAGGGTCAGTGATGCAATGTTGTTGCTTTCGGTGGCTACCCGGGCCTCCTCGCCCTGGTCTCTACCTTCTTTTCACCCATTCGAGCAATCCATTTGGTGGGCTATCGGGCCTTTGCTGCTTTTTAAGCGAGGTTGGCACACGCGAGAACTGGCTTCTCGCGCAAGGGGTGCAGTGTGTCAATCTGGATAAAAGAGAGGCAACAGTTTGATCGGATTCTTGTCGGATTATTGAGGGCTTTCTCAGATAATTTCCGTCTTCTGCCGTCAGACTGGATTATATCGAATGAAAGAGAAAATGTCTTGTAACTTTTACAAAAAACATCGCAGTGTTGCTTAATATATCGGTGTTTTGGGGCGAATGTTAGGGTTATCATGCCTGGCTGGTTTTCACAAAAAAAACCGGTTTCTGCATTTGAAACAATTTCCAATGATAAACAGGTTGAAAAGCTTGTATGGCTTGCAGAAATAATACTGGTTAAGCAACATGTATAAAATGCAATCGGTCAAATTTTTTTGACAAAATACAAAACAGTAAATTTGCGTTGGTTATTCCGCCACAGTATTATGAGAAAACCATCACCTGTATAAACTCAATCTGTCCTCCAAAGTATCAGCCAAATCCATGCATAAAATTCCATTCGAAATTATATTAATCTGTATGGTTCTACAGATCTCTTCAATCGAAATGGCTCAGGCCCAGGAATCGAAAGTCAAAAACTTTATTCCACCTGGCAAGACATACGTTTATAAAAAATCGGCCGGGCAGGATCGAACCATGGAAATTTATTTCCCGCCCGGCTACAATCCGGCCAATTCCAGAGTCCCCGGGCTGATTCTCTTTCATGGCGGAGGCTGGACGGGCGGCACTCCCACTCAGTTTCGGCAAGCCTGCCATTATTTCGCAAGCCGTGGCATGGTCGCCGCCACAGTGAGCTATCGTATGCTCAAGAAGCCCGAGATTGCTGCACTTCCGGCAGGCGAGTCGCATAAACGCGTCTGTATCACTGATGCCAAGTCAGCAATACGCTGGTTTAAAGAACACTCGGGCGAACTGGGTATTGACCCTGCCCGCATCATCACCGGCGGAGGCTCGGCTGGTGGCCACATCAGCACCCTTGCCACCACAAACCCAGGCCTGAATGATCCTGCTGATAATCTGAAAACAGATACATCAGTTGTTGCCTACCTGCTATTTAATCCGGCATTTATTGCCGACGATGCCAAAGATCCTGAAATTGATGCTCTTAAGCATCTCAAAGGCTCCTTCGCCCCGGCCATTGTGTTTTTTGGTACGAAAGATCCCTGGAAAAAAGGCTGGGACGTCGCTGAAAAGCAATTGAAAGATTCAGGAAATAAAACAACCCTGGTCTATCTGGCCAATGATCAGCCTCATGGCTTTTTCAATCGCGATCCATGGCAATCACTGACTCTAATGGCCGCTGACCGCTTCCTCGTCAGCCAGGGATTGCTCAAAGGCGAACCGAAAATCATTTTGCCGCAGACGGACAAAAAACTTGAAAAGGCCAAATGAACATCCGGCAAAACCAAATGAATATCATGAATCAGGTGTTTTCCAAGATGAATTTGCGGCATGCCGTCATTTCAATTCTTCTGACATTTTGGGCCTTGCCATTAGTGGCCGCCACCAAACCCAATATCGTGATCATTCTGGCCGATGATCTGGGCTTTGGTGATGTGCAGGCGAATAATCCGCAGCGTGGTAAAATTCCTACGCCCAATATCGACCGATTGGCCGGGCAGGGCATGCGATTTACTGACGGGCATAGCTCTTCCGGCGTTTGTTCTCCCTCCCGATATGCTCTTCTGACAGGTCGCTATCACTGGCGAACCCGTCTTCAGCAGGGTATTGTTGGGGTCTGGGGCCAGCCATTGATCGCCGCTGATCGTTTGACAATTGCAAGTCTGGCCAAAGGCCAGGGTTATCGCACTGCCTGTATCGGTAAGTGGCACTTGGGCAGGGAATGGCCAATTTCTCAGGACGAGAAACCCTTTTTTGAAGGATTTGGCCCAAATTTCAAAGGTGTAACTGCAGATCATGTCAAAGTCTGGGCCGACGTATTCAATAGGCCCATTCCCGGTGGGCCAACCACTCGCGGATTTGATTATTACTTCGGTACGGATGTACCCAATTGGCCGCCTTATTGTTTCATCCAGAATGATCGAACAATCGGCATACCATCAGAGCTGTTACCACAGTCAAAATTTGTCAAAAATCAGGCGAGCCTGCCCGGGCCCGCACTGCCGGGATGGCAATTTGAGCCAATTTTGCCAAGGCTGGCTGAAGAAGCCTCGCGCTTCATCATTGAATCTGCTGCAAAAGGTGAAAATTATCTGCTATATCTTCCATTAACCACGCCTCATACGCCGCTGGCTGTTAATTCTGAATGGAAAGGCAAAAGTGGACTTGAAAATGATGCCGCCGATTTAATTATTGAGACAGATGCCGCCTTAGGTCGCGTGCTTGATGCTGTATCAAAAACTGGCAAGGCGGAAAATACACTTGTTGTGTTCACGAGCGACAACGGATTTGCAGCTTATGTCGGTGCCAAAGATCTCGAAGCCCGAGGCCATTACCCCAGTGGCCCGCTTCGTGGCTATAAAATGGATGTTTACGAAGGTGGCCACCGGGTGCCTTTCATGATCCGCTGGCCGACTGTCGTCAAACCCGGCTCGGTTTCGGGCCAGTTGGTGCATCATGCTGATTTGATTGCAACCCTTGCCGATATTTTTGGTGAAAAATTACCGGAAAATGCCGGTGAAGACAGCTTCAGCCTGCTGCCGATCCTTCGTGGCGAAGATCGCCCGGTGCGTGAAACAGCCGTCAGCACTGCAAATATTGGTATTCCGGGTTTTCGTCAGGGCCCATG
Source organism: bacterium (assembly GCA_046076185.1). Classification (GTDB taxonomy): domain Bacteria; phylum Planctomycetota; class Planctomycetia; order Isosphaerales; family Isosphaeraceae; genus QWQI01. The sequence goes on from JBJTRR010000234.1 coordinate 4,869, forward strand.
GAAATTGATTCTGGCACCTGACCCTGTCGGCAAAACCGATGTGCAGCTCTATAACCTGTCAGACGATTTGGGAGAAAAGCAAAATCTGGCTGAGTCTCAGGCAGAACGGGTCAAGGCCATGCGAATTCAGTTCGAAAAAATCATTACCGATGGGCGAAGCACGCCAGGCCCGAAGCAGAAAAATGATGTGCGTGTGAATCGATATCCACGCGAGCCCGACGCCGCAAAAAAGAAGCAGGCGACTGCAAAAAGTGTAAGCCTGGATACGCCACTCACTGACCCTTCGACAAACCTTTCAATCGTTGGCCCGTGGAACCTTGCAGAACTCAGGAAAGCACCTGATTATCGTTGGCTTTCCAGGCAGGGCCCGATTCATTCGCTGCTTTACAAAGGAGAGTCATACCAGGGGCATGAAACCGAAGTTTATGCACTTTATGCATCTCCCGCTACCTTGGGTAAGGTTGGGGCAGGCGAACATTTTCCGGGTGTTGTACTCATTCATGGTGGCGGCGGCACCGCTTTTGCGGAATGGGTCTGGCTTTGGGCGAATCGCGGTTATGCCGCTATTGCCATGGATCTCTCTGGAAATCGTCCGATC
>JBJTRR010000235.1:0-1029 GCA_046076185.1 bacterium
CACTTACACTGCCGAAAAACTTGGCCTGATCGACACCCAGCTGCAACGAATCAGCCGCATTGTTCGAGAACTTGTCCGCTTCAGCCGCCCTTCTTCAGGCGTGGTTGATCTCGTCTCATTGGCCGAAACCGTGCAGGAATCTCTTGATATTCTGAAATATTACCAGCGAACTGACACCCGCGAAATCCAGACAGACATTGCCGCTGACCTGCCAGCTGTCAGGGCTGTGCGCGACCAGCTGGTCCAGGTCGTTCTCAATCTTCTGCTTAATGCCATCGACGCAACCGGAGATCAGGGAAAAATTCAGATTACTGCGCAGCTGAACGAAGCCCGGTTGATGGATCTGACCATTGCAGACAACGGTCGCGGTATCCGTCTGGTTGACCAGTGCCGTATGTTTCAGCCCTATTTCACCACCAAGCCAAACGGCACCGGTCTGGGGCTCTACGTCTGCCGCCAGATTCTGGCGGACATGGGCGGCGGCATGCGTTTCGAAACCGAAGAGGGCCACGGCACCCGATTTATCCTGACAATCCCTCTGCCTGAATCAACCACAGCCACAATTTCAGCCATAACCCCACCAAAACCGGATAAAATTATAGAGAGTGAATAAACCGATGTCGTTGAAATCGCAAATACTTCGGGCAGAGTGATGCAAACCAGACCGGACATTTTGATTATCGACGACGAAAAAGTTCTTGCCGGTACTATTGCCGAATTTCTGCAAGGCGAAGGCTATTCGGTTGATGTGGCACACAGCCCCGCCCAGGTGCTGTCACTTCTTGAAAAACGTGCCTTTGCTCTGGTGCTCTGCGATATTCAGCTGCCAGGAATGAGCGGGCTCGACCTGCTCAGGAAAATTCTGGCAATCCAGCCGGAATCAGCTGTGATGATGATCACCGCCTATGCCACAGTGGAAAGTGCTGTTGAGGCGTTCCGCTCGGGTGCCCGCGATTATCTCATTAAACCGGTGCTTTTCGACGACCTTCTGGCCCGCCTGGCTCATCTGGAAGAATGGCTGCAACTCAG
>JBJTRR010000236.1:0-10596 GCA_046076185.1 bacterium
CAGCGACTGTGTACTGGCCCCCGGCTGGCAGAGCCTGTTTGAGCAAAAGGCCCGCCAGATGATCGATCGCTTGAAATGATCTGCTTTCAGGTCGATTCAGAACCATCCGGCCAATTTTACTTTTGGCTTCTGTGTGACTAAACTACTATTTAATCTTCCCCCGATTGAGCTGGACCGGATTTCAATCAGGCTGAGTCATGTCGCATCGTATTCGCTTGCTGCCCTGGCACTTGCAGGCCCTGCTGTTCTTTGTCAGTGGCATTCCTGCGCTGGTTTATCAGGTTTCCTGGCAGAGAAAATTAATCCTGCTTTCGGGCGTTGGCAACTTCTCCGTCAGCACCATTATTGCGGCTTTCATGGTCGGGATTGGTCTTGGCAGTGCCCTTGGCGGACACCTGACCAAGTCTCTGGGCCGGCGGCCTTCGCTTTTCTGTTTTGCTCTGGTTGAGCTGGGCATTGGCCTGGCCGGGCTGGCCACCAGCCGATTCGGGCTTGAAATTCCAATCGTTCCCCACGACTGGTACACCGGCCGCACGTGGCAGGTGGTGCTTGCCCATCTTTTCAGTCTTGTGCTGCCCACCACCCTCATGGGAATGACGTTCCCGTTGCTAACGCGTGCCCTGGTGCAGCAAGGTCGCCGCTCAAGTCATGTAATAGGCACACTTTATGCCTTGAACCTGGCTGGTTCGGCCCTTGGCTCGCTTGCCAGCGGATTTTTCATGATGCCCGCACTGGGCATATCGGGCACGTTTCAACTGGCCGCCTTCATCAATTTCAGCGTAGCCCTGGCAGCGGTCGTTTCAAGCCAGATTTCTCCCGAAGGTCAATCTACAGAACCAGATGAACCGGAAATGGCACAAGCCAACTCAACAACCCCTGCGGCCCCTCTCTGGTTCTGGTATCTTTCCTACACCCTCAGTGGCTTTTGTGCCATCGGGCTTGAAATTGTCTGGTTTCGCATGGTTGATATTGGCACCAAGGCGACCAGCTATACCTTCAGCCTGATACTTTGCATTTATCTGGCCGGAATGGCACTTGGCACGCTGGCCGGAAACTGGCTGGTGCCACGCCTGAGAAGCTCATTGCGTATTTATCTGCTTTCACAGGCCGGGGTTGTCGTATTCGCTCTGGTGCCGGTTCTGGTTCTTTGCCGGCTCCCGCAAATGCTGCCATTTTCTGATAATCTCACGGAATACTGGCGAAGCTACGAGCCGATGGCCATCGCAAGCCTGCCATGGGGCAAGCTTTTTATTTTCTATTTTTACCTGCCGATGCTGCTTTTCCTGCTGCCGACATTCTGTATGGGCCTATCGTTCGTGGCTCTTCAGGACGGCATTCAAACCACGCGTTCACGCGCCTCGTTCCGGCTGGGCATGCTTCAGGCTTTGAATATCGCCGGCTGCATTGCCGGAAGCCTCTTTGTCGGTCTGGCGGGGCTTGACTGGCTCAAGTCTCAAGGTGTCCTTGTCCTGCTCTTTTCATGCACTCTGCTGGTCATGGTCTCAGCCCTTGGCTTCAGGGGCGATCGGCTTTCAGCCGTTTTTGCCGGCATGGCAGTGGCTTTATCGATCTATCTTGTGCCGCCGAACGACTTGATCTGGCAAAGGTTTCATGGCCAGACGAGCGCCGCAAGGTTTCACTATATTGAGTCGGAAGTGGGGGTGATTTCTCTGCTCGACGAAGGCGGCCGCATTCGTGTCTCAAATAATGCCAAGGGCCAGAGTTACATCCCCTTTGGCGGTGTTCACAGCAAGCTGGGGGCTTTGCCTTCGATTGTGCATGGCAACCCCGCAAATATCGCGATTATCGGGCTTGGCTCGGGCGACACAGCCTGGGCCGCCGGCTGCCTGACCCAGACCACATCGATCGACGTCTATGAAATTTGCCCTGACCAGTGGCGACTTCTGCAGGATCTCAGCTCACGAAACCCCGATCAAATGCTTCGCTCGCTAACTGCCGACCCGCGATTTAACATCATTTCCCAGGACGGCCGCATCGGTATTCTGCAAAACCCGGGCAAATACGACATGATTGAGGCCGACGCCATCAGGCCCAACGGCTCATACGCTGGAAATCTATACTCCACAGAGTTTTACACGATTTGCCGCGACCGCCTGAAGCCGGGCGGAATCATGTGCACCTGGGCACCGACACCACGCTCGGCCATCACTTTCCGCCAGGTCTTCCCTCATGTCATCGAAATGGATGGCGGCCAGATTCTGATGGGTTCCAATCAGCCCCTTGAATTGGATAACCCATTATGGTCGCAAAGGTTAAATCAGGCCAACGTAGCTGCTTATCTGGGGGCGGTCATCAGCCGTGAGTGCCTGGACGGACTGAAATCGGCCAGAGTCATGCCGCCGCTCTCAGCCGCAGAAAAAGCCATATCGCCCAACACTGACGACCACCCTCTGGATGAATTTGAAATTCCCCAGCCACTATTACTCACTGGTCAGAAGTGGTAAAAACAGGAAAATCTGGAAATGGTCGCCAGTTCCATTTCTTTTCAGCCTTTTCGCCTGTGAAAATCGCATTTATAATAATCTAAGGCGACTCTTGGTATAAGTCAGTCGCCAATTGCCCGACACCGGCACCTGCGGGCTAGGTTTGACCAGCTGCCCGATCCCGCCTTTCGCTTCCTCAATGGGTTCTGAACCAATGCCCCGACAAATCCTGCAAAACTCATTGGTTTTAATCCTGATCCTGCTGGTGTTTCCAGCCCTTTTGCCGGCGGATGATCAGGCCGATTTCTTCGAGTCAAAAATTCGACCGGTTCTCGCCGAAAAGTGCCTGGGTTGCCATGGTGCAGCCAAAACGACATCGGGTTTAAGGCTCGACAGCCGCCAGTCCATGCTCTCGGGCGGCGATTCGGGGCCCGCCCTTGTGCCAGGCAAAAAAGACGAAAGCCTGCTCTATCAGGCGGCCGCCCACAAGGGCGATGCCTCAAAAATGCCGCCCAAAAACAGCAAAATCACTCCGCTTGATGCCGCCCAGGTCGCCGACCTTGGCCAGTGGATCGATTCAGGTGCCCACTGGCCGGCTTCATCGGCCACAATTTCTTCTATTTCAAAGAGTTCTGGCGATAAACACTGGGCCTTTCAGCCCTTGCTGAAAGCACCCCCGGTTCCCACCGTGGCCGACCCCGCCCGGCAGGGCAATGCTATAGACGCTTTCATTGCACAACGTCTGATCTCAGAAGGACTTAAGCCTTCTCCGGCGGCTGACCGGCGAACACTCATTCGCCGCCTCTCGTTTGACTTGCTCGGCCTTCCGCCAACTCCCGAAGAAATCAGAGTTTATCTTGCTGACCCGGGCACTGACGAGAACGCAACGGCCAGGCTGGTTGACAGGCTTCTGGCCAGCCCTCATTTTGGCGAACGGTTTGCCCGCCACTGGCTCGACCTGGCCCGTTATTCTGACACCAAGGGCTATGTTTTTCAGGAAGACAGGCGTTATCCCTTCGCTTTTACATACCGTGATTATGTGATTCGCTCGTTCAACGAGGACAAGCCTTATGACCAGTTTGTCATCGACCAGATTGCAGCCGACAAACTGCCTGCCAAAGACGATAACCGGCACCTGGCAGCCATGGGTTATCTCACGGTGGGCAGAAGGTTTCTGAACAATCAGGCAGATATTATCGACGACCGGATTGACCTGATTGGCCGAAGCCTGATGGGGCTCTCGATAGCCTGTGCCCGATGCCACGACCATAAGTTCGACCCGATTCCATCAGCTGACTATTACTCGCTTTATGGCGTTTTTGCCTCGTCGGCCGAGCCGAAAGAGGGGCCGATTCTCGAAATGGCCAGGCAGTCGGCCAAACGCATTGAATTTGATAAAGAAATTGGCAAGGCTCGTGCGGCTGTTGATGAATTTCTCGCCGGCAAAGCCAAAGAGCTGAAGACCGAAATGACAGCCCGCGCAGCCGAATATCTGGCGGCGGCAGCCGACCTGAATTTTGATGTGATGGCCCGTGGCGGCATGGTTGATGAGCTTGCGGCATCCCGAAAGCTGAAGCCGGAACTCATTCGGCTCACGGGCTTCAGGTGGTCGAATCTGCTCAAGGAAAAATCGCCCGAAATAGATCAGGCCCTTCTCGCCTGGCGAGATCTTTCCGGGCTCAAACCTGAATCGTTTGCCACCGATGCCTCTGCAAAGATAAAAACATATCAAGATAAGTCGATGCCACCGGCCCTGCTTGCCGAACTTCGCACCAACCCGCCAAAAAACCGGGCTGAACTGGCTTCGGCTTATGTCAAGTCACTTGCTGCTGCCCGCCCCACTGACCCGAAAATGCCTGTTGTCGAAGGCAACAAGCCGCTACTGGCGATTTTTGAGTCGGAAAAAGGCCTGCTCAGCTTCGACCCGAAGAACATGGAGCGATTTGTCAACAGGGCCGAGCGGAACAAGCTTCGCGACCTTCAGAAGAAGGTAGATTCCATCAATGCCACTCATCCGGGGGCACCGGTTCGGGCCATGGTCATGAACGACAACCCGCAGCCGACCGATCCGGTGGTATTTGTGCGGGGCAACCCTGGCAGGCCTGGCAAAAAAGTGCCGCGGCAGTTTCTTGAGGTTGTCGCAGGCGAAGCCCGCAAGCCTTTTACGAATGGAAGTGGTCGGCTTGAACTGGCCCAGGCCATTGCATCAAAAACCAATCCACTCACCGCCAGGGTCTGGGCGAACCGGGTCTGGATGTACCTGATTGGCAAGCCTCTTGTCGAGTCGCCATCTGATTTTGGGCTTCGCAGCGACCCGCCCGCGCACCCGGAACTGCTTGATTATCTTGCCTTTGAGTTTATGCATGCTGACAAATGGCAGACAAAGCAGTTGATCAGACGGATTGTTCTTTCCCGCACTTATCGACAATCGTCAATGCCTTCCGCCATGGCTGATGCCAGAGACCCGGAAAATCGCCTGGTTCACAAGGCTAATCGCAAGCGGCTTGAGCTCGAGCCGATGCGAGACGCCATTCTGGCTGCCTCAGGCCGGCTTGATCCTGCCGTTTTTGGCCCCAGTGTTGATGTGACGGTGGCTCCCTATTCGTCCAGGCGCACCGTCTATGCCCTGATTGAGCGTCAGAATCTCGACACGTTCTTTCGCACGTTTGACTTTGCCGGGCCTGATTCCTCAAGCCCCAAACGCTTTATCACCACTGTGCCGCAGCAGGCTCTGTTCCTGATGAACCATCCCTTCGTGCAGGAAGAAGCCAAACGCTTTGCCGACCGCTTTGCGGATGGCCTGAAAAACAGCCCTGAGGCTGCCGTTTCACAAATGGCCGAGATTGCCTGGGGCAGGCCTTTGTCAAAAACTGAAGCTATGGCAACAGCCGCCTTCCTGCGGGAACAGACCGGCACCGACCCCGTGCGACTTCAACCAGCCTGGGCCTACGGATTCGGCGGCTTGGATGAAACCACGGGCCGGGTCGCACATTTCCTGAAATATCCGAAATTCACCAGCAAGGCCTGGCAATTTGGCGATTCACTGCCCAACCCTGTCGGCTTCTACAATCACCTGACACCCACGGGTGGCCATGTCGGCCCAACGCGAAAAACCGCAGCAATCCGCCGCTGGACGGCAGCCGAAGCCATGACGATTGCGATCGATGGCCGGCTTGGACACGAGTCAGACAAAGGCGACGGTGTTCGTGGGTTTGTTGTGAGCAGCCGGCAGGGTGTGCTGGCCAGCCTCAGGGCCCATAATTCAAAGTCTGAATTTAAAAAGGCGGATCTGAAGGTTGAACCAGGCGAAACCATTGACTTCGTTGTGGATTGTGGCACGGCAGGCGACCATTCCTTTGACAGTTTTACCTGGGCACCACTCATCACGCGGACAGATGTATCAGGCATGACCTGGAATGCCACGGAAGATTTTGGCGGTCGTCCGTCGAAAGTCATACCATTAAGCCCGGCAGCACAATTTGCCCAGGCTCTGTTTCAGGCGAACGCCTTTATCTATATCGACTGAAAAGCCGATACAAGCGTAGGAGATTGGTCCCGTGTCAGCCTATAATCACAATCTTGACCCCTGCCAGCTGGCAGCATCCCGGCGGCAATGGCTCAATCGTACCGGCATGGGCCTTGGCTCGCTGGCCCTGGGAATGATCTTTGGCGAAGAGGGGCTACTTGCAGCCGATTCAAGCGGCTCTCGCCCTGAATTCCCTTCGCCCGGCCTGGCGGTTTCCAATACGACTCTGAATTCCGGAATTAATCCACTTTCGCCAAAAGTGCCGCATTTCGCCCCCAAAGCGAAGCGAATGATACACATTTTCGCCAACGGCGGCCCCAGTCACGTTGACACTTTTGACTACAAACCCTCGCTTCAGAAATATCACGGCAAGCCTTTGCCGATGGCGAATCTGCCCACAGAACGCCGCACCGGCGCGGCCCTGGGTTCGCCCTTCAAATGGTCGCAATATGGTGAAAACGGGCTTTATGTCAGCGAGCTGTTTCATAACCTGGCCAGCAAATGCGCTGACGAACTCTGCGTGATTCGCAGCATGAAGGCCGACGTGCCGAACCACGAACCATCGCTTTTGCTGATGAACTGCGGCGAGCCCCGCCTGCCCAGGCCCAGCATGGGCTCGTGGCTGCTTTATGGCCTTGGCACTGAAAACCAGAACCTGCCCGGCTTTATTGTGATGTGCCCCAATGGCTATCCGATTCAGGAAAGCCAGAACTGGCAATCGGCATTCCTGCCAGGTATTTATCAGGGAACATATGTCAATACCAAGAATACCGCCATCGAGAAACTCATAGCCAATGTGCGCAACAGTTCGCTGACATTAAAGCAGCAGCAGCGGCAGCTTGAGCTTCTGCGAGCCCTGAATGCGGAACATTCCGAAAAACGGGCCAGTGAAGCCGCCCTCGAATCGCGTATTCAGTCGTTTGAGCTGGCCTTCCGCATGCAAACCGAGGCTGCTGATGCTTTTGACACAAGTCGTGAGCCGAAGCATATTCTTGAAATGTATGGCCCCGGCACGCAGGCCCGGCAATATCTGACTGCCCGGCGACTGCTTGAGCGTGGCGTTCGCTATATTCAGGTGTGGCATGGCGAAGGACAACCGTGGGATAACCACGACGACATTGAAGTGAACCACCGCCGTCTGGCCCGTGAAAGCGACCAGGGCCTTGCCGCCCTGATTGTTGACCTGAAGCAGCGGGGCATGCTTGAAGACACGCTTGTGGTGTGGGGTGGCGAATTCGGACGAACGCCGGTTGTCGAACTACCCACGCCAGGCGCCAATGCCGGCAAAATCAATGGCCGCGACCACAATAATCATGGTTTTACCATGTGGGTGGCCGGTGGCGGAATCAGGAAGGGTTATGTTCACGGCTCGACCGATGAATTCGGTTTTCAGTCGGTTGAAAAAGTGGTTCATGTGCATGATCTACATGCCACTTTGTTGCACCTTCTGGGCTTTGATCACGAAAAATTCACGTATCGCTATGCCGGTCGTGACTTCCGCCTGACAGATGTTCATGGCAATGTTGTCAAAGAACTGATCGCCTGATTTCTGATATTCGACATTGGTCAGGATTGAGATTTTATGCGATGTGAAGTCAAAATCCTGATCTCAAGCGATGACTGGGGCAAGCTTCAGCAACGGATTCCGCCTGACCTTGCCGAAAAAAAGCGGGATGTCTGGTTTCTGGAAACGCCAGAACAATCGCTGAAACAGCACGAAGTTTTGCTGCGGGTGCGTGTCAGCCGAAAAAAGGGCGTTGTCGAATCGACCACCAAATGGCGACGATGGGTTCCGCCATACGACAAAGTGCTTGAAAACTGGTCTTCGATCAAAGGCTTCAAAGCCGAGGTGGACGCAACTGACGACGCTTCCGTGCCAGCATGGTCGATCACTCGCGACAAGCTGAAGGCTGATGACTTTGAGTTGGTCAAAATCGATCCAGCGAAGCTGGCCAGGATTTTCTCAACCAAACAACTGTTGCTGATTCGTGCTGCCTGGCCAGGGCTCGCCCTGAAAAAGCTGAAGTGCTGGGGCCCGATCGAATCCACCCGCTGGCAACTGGAAGATGGCTATTTTATTGAGCGGTGGACAATTCAGGAAAAGAGTGTCATTGAAATTTCCAGGCGGGGCGATGAAGTCAAAAGCACGCTGAAAGAGCTTCGCGACTGGCTTAAAGCCGTTGGCATCAACTGGCAACCAATCGACGGCGGCAAAACGGCCTGGGCACTTGACCAGTTGATTCCCAGGCCTTGATTCGTCTCAGCTTGCCCTTGGTTTTGCTTCGTTTCTGGGCTCTGTGGCGGCTGCATCTACTTTCTTCTGTGGCTCAAATCGCGACTTTGTGGCGTCAAAAGCCCTTGCCTCAATAAAAACATCCATCTGCTGGCCGACAAAGAGATCGCCGCTTTTGACATTCTCGGGCATTGAATAAATCACCTGTAAAACCCGGGTGTCAATCCGCTCGGAATTTTCGCCAGTCAGGTTCCGTTTCGGCACCACAAACGGCTCAACCCGATAAGGCGTGAGATGATAGACAGGCTCGCTCCGGCCGCGCAGATAGGCATATGCCTTAGCCTTGGCGTCAAACCGGTCAAGATCCTGCTCGTCAACATCCACCCGCACATGCAGCGTGCCTGTGTCGCCCAGAATAATCAGTGGGTTGTTCGTATTCTGGCCTGCAAACTCGCCGGGCCTGATTTTCACCTGTAAAACCCGGCCGGGGGCCAGGGCCTTGGCTGTGTGTCGTTCAAGTGTCACTGCGGCGGCCTCAACCATGGCTTTGCCGCTCAGAACTTCGGCTTCCGCAATTGTAATTTCCTTGTCCCAGCTTCCCGCTTTCAGCTTCGCCAGCTCGGCTACGGCCTTGTCTTTCGTGGCCACGGCCACACTATAGGCATAGCGGTCTCGGTCGTAATCACTCTGGCTGATCGAGCCACGTTCCAGCAGCCTTTGGGCCCTCGCCCAGGCTGATTCCGCTTCCGACAATCGTGCTGATGTCTCTTTTACAAGTGCTTCAGCCGGCGGCAGATCTTCTTTTCTGGGCGCGTTTTTGAATCGCTCAAGCTGGGCCTGGGTCACGGCCAGCTTGGCTTCGGCCGCTTTCAGCTCGGCCCTCGCCTGACGTTCGTCAAGGCGAAACAGCGGCTGCCCAGGCTCAACAATGTCGTCCACTTTCACCATCACTTCCGCTACCACGCCCGGCAGATTCGTGCCAATGCTGATATTTTCGCTGCGGGCTTCAATCACGCCAGTGGCTGAAACCGGCGACTTGATCGGTAGCTGATCAACAACCGGCATCGGCGGCGGGTTGCGTGGCTGGCCCGGTGGCGGGCTTTTGCGAAGCTCAAGCACCACAAAAACAGCCAGAACAATGCCGGCGGCTGAAACAAGTGTCAAAAACCAGCGAATCATTGAACTGTCCTCTGAATTCTTGAATCTATTTTCATGATCTCTGGCACTTCTTATGCGTTAACCTCTGGTTGATGAATCTGTGCCAGAATGGGCCGACCCTCTGAATCAAAAATCGATTCAAGCCTGCCGTCGTCCATATGGGCCACGCGGTCGCCCAGCGGGAAAATACGGTTGTCGTGGGTCACCACAATCACGGCTCGGTCATCGGCCACAGCCATTTCCCGAATCAGTTTCATCACTGTCATGCCGGTTTCGTGGTCAAGGGCGGCTGTCGGTTCGTCGCACACCAGAATTTTCGGCTCGTGAATCAGGGCCCTGGCAATCGCCACACGCTGCTGCTGGCCGCCGGAAAGCTGGTTGGGGCGGCTTTTTAGCCTTTTGCCCATGCCCAGCCGGTCAAGCAGTTCATTGGCCCTGGCTATGGCCCTGGGCCGCGGCACGCCCTGAATCATCAGCGGCACCGCTGCATTTTCAGCCGCTGTAAGGGCCGGAAGCAGGTTGTATTGCTGAAACACGAACCCGACATTTTTGGCCCGATAGGCGGTTTTCTGACGGTCCGACATCTTTGAAACATCGTCGCCAAAAATTGTCACCGTGCCTTCGTCCTCATCAAGAATGCCCGCAATCACTGAAATCAGCGTGGTTTTGCCGCAGCCGGAAGGGCCCACCAGCATGGCCACCTCGCGTGAAGCCACATCCCATGTCACACCACGCAGGGCCATCACCCGCTGCTCTCCCCGGCCAAAATGCTTTGAGACGTTCTCAATCCTCACAGCGAGTTTCTTGGGTTCGTTTTTCAAAAGTTCCATAGCGTTCCGGGCGAGTCAGTTTATCACTTAATCATATCCTGATACCAGTATATCAGTAACCAATCCTCAGCCCCTGAAGACAATCGCCGGTTCCAGCAGAACCACCTTCAGCACACTGAGAAGGCTGGCCAGGAAGCAGATGATGGTTATGGCTGCGGCGTCAAGGCACAGCAGATACCAGTGTGTGTAAAACGCCAGTTCACTGTTGGCACCGCGATTGGCCATTCCAAAAATCGTGGCTGCGCCCACACCCAGGCCATAGCCCAGAAAACCCACCAGTGCAGCCTGCAGAAGCACCATGCCAATAATTCGCATGTTGCCCACGCCCATGGCCATCTCTGGACAAATGTTCTACTCGTTCACTCTTGAAAACATCAAGCAGTTTGGTGCCCTGAAGGCCATGGG
>JBJTRR010000237.1:0-2287 GCA_046076185.1 bacterium
CCGAAGAATCGACAAGCTACTCTGGCGTAAGCCGCCCGACCTATCTCGGCGGTCTTGGCTTCTCGCTTAAGTGGAACATGGGCTGGATGAACGACACCCTTCGCTACAATTCGATGGATCCGGTTCATCGCAAGTTTCATCACAATATGCTCACATTCAGCATATATTACGCGTTTTCCGAGAATTTTCTGCTGCCTTTCTCGCACGACGAAGTTGTTCATGGCAAGGCTTCGCTCATTTCCAAAATGCCTGGCGACATGTGGCAGCAGTCAGCAGGCCTGCGTACCATGCTTGCGTATCAATTTGCACATCCAGGCAAAAAGCTGCTGTTCATGGGCTGTGAATTTGGCCAGCGAAACGAGTGGAATGCCGAGTCGTCGCTCGACTGGGATCTTTTACAGTGGCCAGACCACCAGGGCGTGCAAAAGCTGGTTGATGACCTGAACAGGCTTTATCGGCAGGAGCCAGCCCTGCATCGAGTTGATTTTCACTGGTCAGGCTTCGAATGGCTGGCGCTGAATGATTCTGATAATTCCATTATTGCTTTTGCACGCCGGCAGGAATCGGAGGAGAACGACATTGTCTGTGTGTGCAATTTCACGCCAATGCCAAGGCATAATTATCGCATCGGCGTGAGCAGGGCCGGTATCTACCGGGAAATTCTCAATACGGACAGCAGTCATTATGGCGGATCAAACATGGGCAACCAGGGGCAGTTGCATTCCGTTGCTGCTTCATGGGGCGGCAAGCCCTATCATCTTGAAATGACCATTCCACCCCTTGGTGTTATGATGTTTAAACATTCACATGAATAGTTGTATGTGAATATAAATACCTATTCTTGATTGGTACGCCGCAGTGGCCTGCCAATGATAGCCATGCGATGAACGAACGAACCACGTTGCCAGAACCGGGAATCAACACTCATCTGGCTGTTATCGCCAAGCACAAAATAATGATCAGGCGGAATATTGACGGGTTCGTCAGTCGCGATGCCTTTGACAGGTTCATCGGCTGTGCGATCCGTGTAATAAATGTCGCGATAAAGCTTGAAATCAGTGATTTTAAACCTGTCGCCGGTGAATGAAAAACCGGCAGGCGTGTTTCTGAGTGATTCGTCTGGCATTCTTGCCGGTATTTTATCGAGAGGAAACCTGAAAAAAACATCGCTATTGTTAATCATAAATTCAAGCTGGTGATCGACCACTGATAATTCAATTTTAAATTCACCCGTGGGCTTGATTCGCCTGTCTTGCTTGATTTCAAGAGGTTTGATCGCCTTGTTGTTGATAATGAATTCAAATGGATGATCAGGAATTGTATTTGCCCAGCGAATTTCAATATTCATGTTCCGGTTCGTCAGCCGAAGCGATAAATCCTGCATATTTTCAGTCTGAATCATTGCACAATACCGAAGATCGTCCACTTCATGATCAATGCCCTGATTTCTGCCGTTATATGCCAGAAAATCATTGACGGGTGCGAATTCCTGACGATCTGGCGAAAAATGCCGGTATTCAACAGTCGCCGAGTTCATTTCCCTTGATTCATCTCGCTGAAATGCAATCGATCCATCAGCCTCTGTTTTCCAATCTCCGCCGGCACTTGACGTAAAATGCCATCGGGGTAGTAACGATGCAGAATTGGCCGGGAAATGCTGGTCGAAAACTAAAATGCCCAGAGCCCTTCGGGATTTTTCGTTTTTTTTGACGAGTTTATCATTAATGAAAAGATCGCCGTCTTTAATTTGAATTTTCTCGCCCGGCAGGCCAACAATCCGCTTCAGATGCGGAGTCAGAGGGGCATCAGGCGAGTAAAAAACAACTTCGTCAAACCGTTCTGGTGCCGAAAAAATAAAGCCAGGTTTCAAAACCCACAACCGATCCCCGTCGTAAACGGCCTGATTGGTCTTTAATTTTTCAGGCCGAGCGTTGCCGCAGTTGGGGCATGCGGCATCACCTCGTCTGTTATCTGGCAGTATGCCAAGTGCCCATTGATAGTGACACTCGTCACACTTCAGTGAGAGATGCCTGCCCAGACGCCCGGGGGCCATTGAACCAGTTGGAATCTGATTCGGTTCCAGAAGAAAAGTTCTGGAAATCAGCAGCACCAGCCAGATGGTGACAAAAAAACGCACGAAAAGGAGCGACTCCATCGGCACATTGGCCCTGGCCGGTTCGCTCCCGCAGGTCATTCTTCGTCGCCAGAGTCCAGGATGGAGAGAAAGGCATCCTGGCTGATCTCGACATTACCCACCTGCTTCATCCGCTTCTTGCCTTCCTTCTGC
>JBJTRR010000238.1:0-2937 GCA_046076185.1 bacterium
AGAACACAATTCTGGGTCGGTATTTCAAGCTTTTCAATCAGGTCGTTCATCAGATGTAAAAGGCGAATTGTATTTGGCAGGCTGTCGGTTGCCGGATTAATTCCAATCACGGCATCGCCGCAGGCATAGAGCAGGCCTTCCAGAATGGAAGCCGCGATGGCCTGTGGATGATCGGTCGGGTGGTTCGGCTGAATACGAACCGAGAGCCGATGCGGCAGACCAATTGTATTTCGAAATTTTGTAATATTTTGAATTTTTGATGCGACAAGAATCAGATCCTGATTACGCATCATTTTGCTTACGGCTGCAGCCATCTCGGGTGTCACAGCCCAGGAGATTTGCTGCAATAAATCTCCGCTGGTTTCATATTGCAATAACCAGTCTCGAAATCCGCCAACCGTCAGGTTTTTTATCGTTGTAAATGCAACCGGGTCATGTTGATTGAAAATGAGCCTTGAAACATCGTCGGTTGCCTGGTCAATCAGCGGATCTTCAAGAAAACGGTTCAGGGGAACTTCAGCCAGTGCCATTCGGGCGGCCAGCCTTTCGGCATGGGTGGCGGCAGCCAGCCCGGCCAGTTGATCGCCCGATCGTTCAGGCGTGGCCTTCGCCATGAGCTCGCGAAGCGAATCAAATTGAAATGTAATCGAGCCGACTGTGGCACAGTATCTGTGCATGGCACACAACCATCCGTTTTCACTGGTCTATTTGATTCGACTCATTTCAAAGCCTTTTCGACGTCAGCCTGAACCGGATGCGGAATTTGTCTGACAAATAGAAAATAGCATATCAGTGCCAGCACCCAGAAGATCACAAATTCCATGACGACTGTACTAAAACCTGCTATCGGCGCAAGTGCGCCCGGTTCACTCAGGTTGCCAATGATCATGGCAATAAAACAGATAATCGATAACGCAAATGCAATTGCAGGCATTTGCGGATAAAACGGTGTTTTAAATGGGCGGTTCAGGTCTGGATATTTTTTTCGCAGGCCGAATAGTGCAGGAATCGACAATATATAAAGCATGCAGGCGCCCAGTGCCGACCACGTGATAAGCTTGGCTGTGTCAAGCACGATTAATGCCATTGTGCCAATAATGAAATTAAATATCAGTGCATTGGCTGGTGTATGATTTCGCCGATGAACCTGCCCCAGAAGTGGCGGCAGATAACGCGATCGCCCCATTTCCAGAATGGCCCGGCCTGATCCAAGCGTCAACCCGTTCAGCGAGCTGACCAGCCCGAACAGACACATCGCCTGAAAAAGGAGACTTCCCCAGCTATTAGCGGGTACGACAAAATCAAGAGCAAGCGTAAGAGGGCTGTCAGACTTCACCGCCCCGGCGGAAACCTGCCAGCCGGTTTCGGCAGATCCGCTCAGGTCTGACCGGTTATAAACCACCCCCTGCCAGCCGGCCACGCCCACAGAAAGCATCATGACCAGCGCCGCCAGCAGAACAAGCGTAAACAGGGCCGCACCAAAGCCACGGGGTATGTCTCGCGACGGGTTTCGCGATTCCTCAGCCACGTTCGCCAGGCCTTCAATGCCCAGATAAAACCAGATGGCAAATGGCACAGCCTGAAACACACCAAGCCAGCCATTGGGCCATGAATCTGCCAGGAATTTGCGTGATTCATAGGCTGGAGCCACAAGCCAGGCGAAGAGAATCAGCCCCAGCGAAGCCACTATGGCGATAACCAACTCAAAAGCCGCAGCCTGTTTGACACCTTTGACATTAATAACCGTAACAACTGCCAGCGCCATGATCGCCAACATTTTCGGGCTCAAACCCAGGCTCAATGGCAGCACAGGGGCCAGATACGAGCCGACCGCCATGGCCAGGGCAGGCGGGGCAAAAAGGAATTCAAGCACCTGTGCCATGCCTGAAACATAGGCCCAGAAACTGCCCAGGCCAAGCTGGGCATAATCAAACACGCCGCCCGCTTTAGGAACGGCACAGGCCATTTCGGCGTAGGAAAAAACAAATGTAATATACAGCAGTGTCACCATGAGAAATGCAACAAGCATACCCATTGAACCGCCGGCCACAAGGCCTAGATTCCAGCCGAAATACTCGCCACCAATCACATAGCCCACACCCAGCCCCCACAAAGTCAGTGGGCCCAGTGTTCGCTCAAGTTCGGCTTTTTTTGGGCTTTGGTTCGATTCTCCAGAATTGTCATCTGCGTGATTATTCATCTTCAGTATGCCCTGTTCTTGTCAGTGATCACAAATCTGGAGAGTTTTTCAGCACTTATTTTCTGCGACCACGCCGCGACCAGGCATCGGTTGCGGCAAATGTCAGAATCAAGGCGCCGGTGATCAGCAGACGATAGTTGTCGTTTGTCCCACGAATGGTAATGATGGTTTCAATGGTCTTCAGTAAAAAGCAGCCCCACGCCGCACCGGCGATTGAGCCTTCACCACCGGAAAGCGATACGCCGCCAATCACACACGAAGCTATCGATTCAAGCTCCATATTCGCGCCGGTATCGGCCTTGCACACACGCACAAAAGCCAGTTGCATAATGGCCCCAAGGGCAGCACAGAAACCACTCAGCACAAACGAAAGGATTTTCATGCGATCAGTGCGCACGCCGGCCAGCCGGGCGGCTTCCGTGTTGCCGCCAGTTGCCCGAAGATGCTGGCCCCAAAGCGTTTGTCGCATGAAAACCCAGGCGGTGGCAGCCGTCAGGATGAAGATCAGGGCCCGGCCAGATACAGGAAAAGTGCCGATGGTGATCTGCTTTTCAATCACCTGAAAACCTGTCAGCCGGTTCAGTAAACCACCACCCAGAACCCAGAATGTCAGGCCCCTGATGATCATCTGCGAACTGAGGGTTGTTACAAACGGATTGGTGCCGATTTTCGATACAAAAAGGCCGTTCGCCCAGCCTGCCGCCACGCCTGTCAGTATGGCCAGCAGGGCACAACCG
>JBJTRR010000239.1:0-1009 GCA_046076185.1 bacterium
GGCAGTCACACACTGGAAGGAGAGTTCGCTGCCCTATCCGGAACCGGGTATCCGGCTGATCCGGCAGGACCAACTGGAAACCTTTGACCGGCAGATGCATGGCTTTGCCCGCGAGCTGGAGGAGGCTGTGCGTGACCTTGAGCTGTGCTATGGCGACCTGCGACAGGCCGCCCAGGTAAGGCTGGGAAGCCTGTTTAACCCGGCCGATTACCCTGACTCGCTTGATGGGCTCTTCGCCCTTGAGCATGGTTACCCGGCGGTTGAACCACCGGCATACCTGCGGCAGCTCAGCCCCGAGCTTTATCGCCAGGAATGCCAGCGGGTGCAGGCCCGGTTCGATGAAGCGGTAAGGCTGGCCGAGCAGGCATTTATTGAGGAATTATCCGGTCTGATCGACCATCTGACGGAGCGTCTGACAGGTGAAGAAGACGGCAGGCCCCGAATCTTCAGAGACACCGTTGTGACCAATCTCAACGACTTCTTTGATCGATTCCGGAACCTGAATATCCATAGCAACGAGCAGCTTGACGAGCTGGTGCAACATGCCCGGCGGGTGATCCAGGGCGTTGATCCGCAGCAGCTGCGTGACCAGCAGTGGCTGAGGCAGCACACCAGCAGTCAGATGTCGGCCATTCAGGCCCGGCTTGATCAGCTTATGGTCGATCGGCCGAGGCGTAATATCCTGCGTCGCCAGCCAATCTGAACGAGGCAACCATGCAGATTGTGATTAACAGCGACGGCGGTGTGAGATGCATTTACAGCGACCTGCTGGATCTACACACGATTGGCAGGCTGCTGATCAGGCGTGGGAGCCATGTTGAGCCAACGGCAGAAGGCTTTTGGCAGGTGGATCTGTCACCCGTCAAAGGCCCGAGACTCGGCCCTTATCGCAAACGACAGGAAGCCCTGGAAGCGGAAACCAAGTGGCTTGAAGAGAGCTGGTTGTAAAAGGCCAGCTGAGCATAACCGCGAAATGCGAAAGGTCGCCCATGTGTAAGGGCGGCCTTTT
>JBJTRR010000240.1:0-2206 GCA_046076185.1 bacterium
AAAATCAATGATATTCAGAATACGATTGCATCGGCTGTGGAAGAACAGACGGTGACAACGCGGGAAATCGGCCGGTCGGTGAATGAAGCCGCGACCGGAACCAGCGAAATTGCCCGAAACATACTGGATGTGGCATCGGCCGCCAGAAACACTTCTGAGCGTATTCACACCATCAAACACTCTGCCTCAGAGCTTTCTCGAATGAGCAGCTCGCTGCAGGAACTTGTTTCGCGGTTCAAATGCGAATAAGACTGCTAAAAACCATGTTAATCGGGCCCCGGCTTGCCGTCGGGGTCTGTGTGTGTTGCGATTCAGGCGGAATGGGATGAATCACCGTTATTCCTGAGGATCAGGGTTTTTTCACCGTGCCATTTCATGTTAGTATGTTAATTAATCAGGGTTTAAGGAAAGCAGGTCATCGGGCAGATGCCACAAATCAGAGTGATGGTCGTGGACGGCGACGTGCGGGTTCGTCGTGCCCTGGCTGGCTATTTCAGTTCTGAATTTGCTGAGGCGGAAGTTGTCGCAGCCACTTCGTCGATGGTCACTGCCCTTTCACGCCTGGAACATTCCGCCGCTGATATTCTTGTTATTAATCAGGATTTGCTTGAAACCGATTCGGCTGATACCGCTGGCCAGATTTTTCGTGCATGGCAGACGATCAAAATGGTGGTGTATTCGGCCGGTCAGCCACGCCCGCTGAAGCATCAGGTGGCGATTGCGCCTTATCTTGATCGTCTGGAACAGCTTGAAACACCGCAGGAAGCCGAGGAACTTGCAAAAACGGTTGTAAGACATTTACAGAAGTCGATTTCAAGGGGGCTTCCCAGAACGACGAATGTCAGTCATTTGGAATTGAGAGCTGGCAGAGAGCCGGCAAGCCCGAAAGTGATTGTGATTGGCGTGAGCACAGGCGGGCCAACGGCTCTGGCTGATTTGTTGCCAGGCCTGCCAGCCGATTGGAATGTGCCGGTTCTGATCGTTCAGCACATGCTGCCGGCTTTGATACCGGCACTGGCCGAGCGGCTGGGCACCCTGTCGGGGCTTGATGTGAGGGTGGCCACGCATGGAGAAGTGATTTCGGGGGCAGTCTGCCGAATTGCGGCCGGCGACAAGCACCTGGAAATACAAAAAACCTATTCGGGAATTATGACTCTGCTGACAGACACCCCGCCCGAGAATTCATGCAGGCCAGCGGCCGACCCGCTGTTTCGCAGCGCAGCCCGTGCATTTGGCCCCGAAGTTCTTGGCGTGGTTCTTACGGGGATGGGGCGCGACGGCACGGCCGGTGCGCAGGAAATTGTGCGTCAGGGTGGATCGGTGGTTGTGCAGGATGAAGCGACGTCTGTCGTTTGGGGCATGCCTGGCTCGGTTGCTGAAGCACGGCTGGCCAGCGATATCCTGCCCATTCAGCAAATAGCACCTTTTATTGTTCGAAGATGCCGCATTGAACAGAAAAGCTGACTGACAAACATCGCAAAGAACACGGAAAAATCAAAGGCGACATGAGCGACGAACTGACTGAAACCGATTTTCAATTTATCCGACACTGGCTGAGGGTTCATGTGGGCCAGGACCTTGGCCACGACAAGCAATATCTTGTGAAGGTGGCCCTGTCTGAAATGATGGTGCGCTATCAATTGCCTTCCATCCGGCAGACTGTTCAAAGGCTTGAGGCGCTGGCCCCTGCCTCGGCCATGTTCGACGTGCAATTTGCCCATGATCCGGCATCGCCAGCCAGGCGATTTGTGCAGGATATGATTGATGCCCTGATGGTGGGTGAAACTTATTTCTTTCGTCGGTCTTCGACATTTGAAGATCTTCGCCGGTTTGTCTTTCCCACGCTTATTGAAAAACGGCAATCGCAGCAGCGTCTTCGTATCTGGTCGGCCGCCTGTTCGTTCGGACAGGAGCCATATTCCATCGCCATGACACTTGCCAACTATTTTCCAGATGTCTATCGAGCGTGGGACGTGGTGATTGTGGCCAGTGATATCAGCCACAAGGCTATTGAAAAAGCCAAAGCCGGCCGATTTACGGAGTGGGAAACCAGCCGCGGGCTGGAATCAGAAATGCGTGAACGTTATTTTACAAAAGAAGGGGACAGCTGGGTTGCACGCGATGAAATCCGCCAGCCGATCCGGTTTCATCATTTTAATCTAGTCAGTAGTAATACCACTGTTCCTTATCGCCCTTTCGACCTTGT
>JBJTRR010000241.1:0-5044 GCA_046076185.1 bacterium
GAGGCAACACGGCAGCGACGTGCCCTGAAAACCGTTGAAAGCCTGCTGAAACGAAATAAGCCTGAAGCCTGAGGTTTTTTCTGTGACAAACTCAGGAGATATACAAAGAATTTGCCGTTTGTTATGTTTTTAACAGTCAGGCAAAATGAATTCCAGCTGCCGTTAAGGGGCTTATACAAATTTCATGTGTCATAATTCCAAATATGGTCTCTTCCCAAAGGGATACTCTGTGAAAAGCAATCGGAGGACAGAGCGATGACGGAATATCGACAAGCAGGCCAGATTCGTCGGAAGTTGCTGGTCAGCCTGATCATGACAATGGTTCCCGCACTTTCGGCCCAGGCAGGCGGCTGGTGGAATCATAAATCAGTTGTGGCCGTGCCCACAGGCCCGGCTGTTGGCACTGTGCAGAACGCGGCACCTTTTCAGGTTTTTGCGGCTCCAGCCGCTTATGCCGCTCCCGCTGCATATTCGGCCCCGGCTTACGGTTATGCGCCCGCCTATTCAGCTGCCCCGGTTTATCCGCAGGTGACATACAGCGCCGCGCCAGTTTACACCCCAGCCGCTGCGGCCCCTGCCCCTGCCGCATATTCAGCACCTGCGACGAATATGAATGACCTTGGCCGGCAATTGACAGAAGCCCTGAAGCAGGTTCAGGCGGCGGCTCCGGCCCCTCAGGCCGCTGCACCGCAGACAAATCAGCTTACGCAGGACGATCTCAACAAATTGCGAGAGATCCTGAATAAAGCTTCAGCGGCCGCACCTGCCCCGCAAGCTGCTGCTCCACAGGCGGCTGCACCAAATTACACGCCGGTTTTTGTGGGCTATGCCTATCCGCAGCCAGCCCCGGCCGCAGCGGCCCCACAGGCCGCCGCAACTCAGCAGCCGGCCGCAACCGGCAACAGTATGCAGCTTGTGCCGGTACAGCTTTACCGCCAGAAATCATTTCTGGGCTGGGACAAGCTCAAGCCGGTCAATGCTTATCCTTATGGTGTCCGCTGATCGGCAACCTGCTGGTTCAGCCCGCCATATGCCGCCGCGATTTGACCGGCCGTGGCGGCATTATTGATGATCAACTGCTTATTGACCCTGAGGCTTTGGCCCAGGGTCAGTTCGCTGATACGGCCCAGCAAAAATGGCGTAATCGCCTTACCGCTGATTCCTTTTGCGGCAGCTTCAGCAAAGGCCTGTACACGGGCCTTCTCGGCCAGGTCTTCATTCAGTGAAAGTTCCCTGGAACATGGCTGGGCAAAAAGCAGCATTGAGGGAAGGCTGAATGCCACATGGGCGGCAAAAAAGCTGGCTGCCTGCTGAGGATCATTCACTGAATGATCCAGCGTCAGGCCCGACGAATATTCGGTGAATGCCGGAAATTGGCGGGTGCCATAGCCAATCACGGGCACGCCCAGCGTTTCCAGCTTTTCAAGCGTGGCAGGAATGTCGAGAATTGATTTTACGCCTGAGCAAACCAGTGCCATAGGCTGCCCCGCCCGACCAAGCTCGGCCAGGTCGCACGAAATGTCGAACGACTCGCCGGCCCCACGATGCACCCCACCGATCCCGCCGGTTGCCATGAAGGCAATACCTGCCAGGCGTGCGATAAAGGCAGTGGCTGAAACGGTTGTCGCGGCCCAGGCTTTGGCGGCGACGATCGCTGGAATATCGCGGCGTGAGGCTTTCTGAATATCGCCGCTGGCATTTCTCGCAAGCCTTTCCAGCACGATTTTCGAAGTGCCGACATGAACGACACCATGAATGATGGAAATCGTGGCGGGCAGTGCACCGGCATTCCGCACAGCGTCTTCACAGGCCGTGGCGGTTTCGAGGTTATCAGGCCAGGGCAGGCCGTGGCTGATCAGGGTGCTTTCCAGTGCGACCACGGGCCGATTGGCGGCGATTGCTTCTTGCACATCGGCTTGAATTTCGAGGAAAATCGAATTCGTTGTGTGTTTTGTCATGGGAAAGTTGCGGGTTTGTAAAAGGCCGGGGGCCTGATCTGTCGATAGAAAAGATATACAAAAGCGGCATGGAAGAATACAATGATAAACATACAGAATACACGAACATATAACGCATTGACGCAGCGACAGGCCAGCAATTTTGTGTCAGTTCAGCCCCACATGAAAGCACATCTGGAATGGGTATCGGGCCCGGTCAGGCCTGAAAATGTGCGTCGCCCTATTCCTCAGGGAACGGGAATCACTATCGGCCGATCGCCCGACTGCGACTGGCCATTGCCCGACGACAGCTTGCTTTCTCGCAAACACCTGAAATTTGAAATTAACGATCAATTTTGCTATCTGGTCGACCTTGGCAGCACCAATGGCACGAATTTGAACGATCAGCCTGTTGAGCCGAATGTCCGCGTTAAGCTCGCTGAAAACGACATTGTGCAGGCCGGTCGCTATATTTTTACAATCAAATACTCTACGACAACTCATTCCACCGAAAAACAGACTGAAACAGAAGCGAAGAACTCAATTTACGTTAAACCAAATGAACCAGAACAGGATTATGTAGCCACACTAACGAATTCTTCGGCGGGGCCTGTTATTCGCTGTAGCCTTTGCAAGACGGAATTCTCGGATCCGATGGAATTTGTGGCACCTGATCTGCCGGGCATGGATTCATCGCGAAACCTCCTGGTACGCGTTTGTCGCAAGTGTCGCCAGCACCATCAGACAGTAACGGCCGATGCCATGACCGACCTGGCGCCTCATTTTGAGACCATTCGCCTGATTGGCCGGGGGTCGATGGGCGTGGTTTATCTGGCCCGGCACAGGGTGACAGGCCGCGATGTCGCCCTGAAAATCATTGACCCCGAGACGGCTGCCACTCGCACGGCGATGGACCGCTTCCTGCGAGAAATGCAGGTCATCGCCCAGCTTCGCCACCCGAATATTGTGGAATGCGTTGATCTTGGGTTTGACGACGGCCGCCTCTGGTTTGCTATGGAGTACATTTCGGGCATCAACCTGCAAACCCTGGCTGAGGCCAACCGTGGCACCTATCCCGTGAAGCAGGCCTGCCGGATTGTCTGCCAGGTGCTGAAAGGGCTTGAATATGCCCACAGCCTTGGGATTGTGCATCGCGACATCAAGCCCGAAAATATTCTGATCGGCAAAACAGCCGATGGCAAACTTGTCGCCAAGATCAGCGACTTCGGCCTGGCCAAGAATTACGAGTCGATGGGTTTTTCAAACCTGACATTTTCCGGCGAGATGCGCGGCACCATTCCGTTTATGCCGCCCGAGCAGATGATCGACTTCAAAACCGTGAAACCTTCTGCCGACCTTTACGCAGTGGCCGCAACAATCTATTTCCTGATCTCGGGCACTTATGTTTTTGAGTCGGAAGATTCATCGCCCGACATGATTCAGCTTCTGCTTGACCACAAAATTGTGCCTCTGGCTTGCCGCCGCGAGGATGTGCCGCCGGAACTAAGCCAATTGATCGAAATTTGCCTGGCCCGCGACCCCGCCGACCGGCTGCCCACAGCCACCGCCATGCGAAATGCCCTGAAGGCCTTTGCCTGAACCAATAACACACGAGCAGCGCCATGACCGCCGACAATGCTGACGCCATGAAGCTCTCGCTGATTGTGGCACTGCTTTCTACGGTTGTCGTCTGCATGCCGGGCACCGCGCTGGCCTGGCTCACCGTGCGTAAGAAATTCACTGGCAGGGGGCTGCTTGTTACCCTGCTGACACTGCCTCTGATCCTGCCGCCCACTGTTTCAGGCTATCTGCTGCTGGAACTGGTTGGGCGGAACAAACCGATTGGTCACTTTCTTGAATCAAAACTTGGGCTGGTCCTCGTTTTCCATTGGTCGGGGGCGGTGCTGGCGGCGGCTGTCACCAGTTTTCCGCTTTTTTTCCTGTCGGCCCGCACAGCTTTTGATGCAGTTGATGTCAGTTACGAACAGCTTGCCCGAATGCTGGGGGCGAGCGAGCCGGGTGTGTTTCGGCGTGTCACTCTGCCGCTTGCACTTCCCGGACTGGTGGCCGGGGCTCTGCTTGCGTTCGTTCGTGCGGCAGGTGACTTCGGGGCCACGCTGATGGTTGCCGGCAATATCCCAGGCCGCACTCGCACAGCCGCGCTGGCCCTTTATGATGCCACCGTGCTGGGCAATGCCGGCCAGGCACGCGGGCTGGTGGCCATGCTCAGTGCCCTTGCCATGCTGGCGATTGTCGTTTCCAGTCGATTGACGCGAAAAGCCGGGTAAGAGAATTTGAAAATGCAACCGGCCGAGCCATTTTCCACCGAACCAATCGAGCTTCAGGCCAGGCTTGATTACACAATCCCGGGGCGATTTCGTATCGTTCTGGAACTTAATTCAGTAGAGCGATTAAATGTATTGACGGGGCCATCGGGCTCAGGCAAATCGACGATATTAAAACTTATCTCCGGCTGGATTGAGTCAAACGCAATTGTAAAGATGAACGGTAAAACGATCCACCACGACAATAAGGGGAAGAATTTGCCACTGGCCCGGCTCCCTGTTGGCATGGTTTTTCAGGATGATTTGCTTTTCCCTCACCTCGACGTTCAGGCGAATGTAGAATTTGGATTGCGACGGCGAGGCGGTCGATCCGCTATCAATGAAATTGAATTTCAACGGTTGATTGACTCATTCGGCATCAATACTCTGCTGAAAAGCCGCGTGCAGCTGCTTTCCGGCGGAGAGCGACAGCGTGTTGGGCTGGTCAGGGCCCTGGCGTGCCGGCCGAAACTACTCTTGTGTGATGAGCCGGTGAGTGCAATTGACAGAACCTCTCGCCGAGAGATTGTCGGTCGATTGGTCGATTGGGTCGAAGAGACGGGTGCCTGCCTGATTTATGTGACGCACGACCCAGAAGAAATCGAGCTGTTGGGTCAAAATATCTGGCGAATTGACAATGGCCAGTTATGCAGTTAAGCCGGAAGACGGTATAATTAGGCCGTGAAACAAGCTATCAATTTGGACAGGCATAACTGATGCAAACGACAAAGACTCGCTGGGCTATTGCCATAACACTGATTTTCTGTTTTTTACCTCGCCCAG
>JBJTRR010000242.1:0-6497 GCA_046076185.1 bacterium
TTGTGTAAACTGTTTTAAACCGGTCTGATCCCAGAAAATCAGCATATCGCTGTCTTACTCGACCAAGCGGGCCTAATTCACCATCCGTTGCATTTTTGGACTTTACCCCACGTTTTTCAAGATCAATCCGGCACAATTCTCTACCTGCAGATAATTCCTCGACCTCAGGCAATTTTAATTTTAACAGATTTGCAATAAAAGTGGTTGTCTGTATGGGAACACTCGCCGAATCAAACGCCGATGAACCTTCTTTGTTTCTTGCTGTAAAATCAGCCCCCCGTCTGATTACCAACTGCATTATTTCCAGATTTCCAACAAATGCCGAATGATGTACGAGGGTGTTGCCATCATTCGTTTTAAATCGGGGTTCAGCCCCATGGTTTAAAAGCTCGTTCGCAGCTTGCACATCTCCATGAAGACAGGCCCACGCCAGTGGCGATAATTTCATTTCGGTATCAACTTCATTTACGTCTTTACCATTCGCAATCAGATTCTTGACAGCATCCAAATCATTTTTGGCAATTGCAGCACGAAATGTCGCTGGCAATCCATCTGCCATATTGCCTCTTTCATTGTTATTGAGTAAACCGCCAGCCCAGGCTGAGGCAATCTCTAAGGCAGGAATCACCGTCACCAGCCCGAGCATGCAAGGAAGAAATACTCGCATGAATCTCTGCCTCAGCATCGCAGGCATGCCCCGCCGGCGTAACATCATCATGGTAAAATATCCACTGACAAGCATAAATAGCTGCATCCTAAAACCATGAATCGCCATCATAAATAATACATAACCAAAATGACTTCTTGAATCCTGCACTACCCATGGAAACCCTGTGAACGACATGGCTGCATGCAAAGCAATCCCGAGAAGCATGGCAAATGCCCTTAGGGCATCAAGATCATGACGTCGCAACTCTTTATTCACAACGATATCAAATGACATCCATATCCCCGATTTCATTACAGCGTTTGATCTGGCAAGAAAATTACTTTACAGAACTACGATTGAAAAAGCAAATACCAGCGAAAGCCAATTCACTTTCAGGTAATTTAAAATTGTTATCTGTTTTGTTAAATTCCACACGAATCATCGGTACCAACTTGATATTTACCGACAGTTTGAACAATATTTTATAGAGTACTTCCCGAACCGTGATTTTAAAATCGTAGAGATCATCATGATCAATTCCCTGTTCACCAGCCTGTTTACACTCGCAATTCTGACATGCCTGAACGCGACCGATGACATGATCATTGGCGATTTTGAAGCAGATAATTATCAGAACTGGCAAGTCACAGGAGAGGCCTTTGGCTCCGGCCCGGCCAAAGGGGCGCAGAAGGGACAAATGCCAGTGAGCGGCTTTCAAGGCAGGGGGCTTGTTAATTCATTCTTCGGTGGCGATAGCGCAACTGGTTCACTCACTTCACCTGAATTTAAAATTGAAAGAAAATATATTAGCTTTCTGATTGGTGGCGGCAAAAACCCTGAAAAAACTGCGATGAACCTACTGATCGACGGCAAAATAGTAAGGAATGCGACCGGGCTAAACGATAAACCTGGCGGCAGTGAAGCTCTCTCATCAGATTACTGGGATGTTACAGATCTTGCCGGCAAATCAGTAAAGATTCAAATTATTGATAACGCTACAGGCGGTTGGGGTCATATCAATGTTGACCAGATCATTCAGACCGATAACAAACCACCGGGAGTTCTGCTCAACCCAAGTCGCGAAATTCAAATTACAAATCGTTTCCTGAATTTCCCAATCAAAAACGGCAGCCCAAAACGCGTAGTACGACTTATGCAAAATGGTCGCCTGATCGTTCGTAATGACATGGAACTGGCTATAAATCAGGCCCCTGACTGGTGGGCCCCCATGGATGTTTCCGCATTTAATGGCCAGTCAGTTGCAATTGAAGTCGACAGATTACCGGAAGATGCAAAAACCCTCACATTAATTGATCAGTCAGACGTCATTGAAGGCAGCCAGACGCTCTATCGCGAACCCCTCCGAGGCCAATTACATTTCTCGCCACAGCGTGGCTGGAATAACGACCCGAACGGCCTCGTTTATTTCAATGGCGAATATCATCTCTTTTTCCAGCACAACCCTTATGGCTGGGCCTGGGGTAATATGCACTGGGGTCATGCCGTGAGCCGCGACCTGGTTCATTGGAGCGAAATAGGCGACAAACTTCTACCCGACGAATTCGGTCCGATGTTCAGTGGCTCGGCCGTAGTTGACTGGCAGAACACTTCGGGCCTGGGCAAGCCGGGCAAGCCGCCACTTGTGCTGTTTTATACAGCCGCTGGCGACCCGACCGTGCAATGCATGGCGTGGAGTCTTGATGGACGCAATTTTACGAAATACAACTCAAATCCAATCATCAAACAAATAACTCCCGGAAACCGCGACCCTAAAGTCATCTGGCATGAACCAACAAAAAAATGGGTGATGACACTTTATGTCGAACAGAACAAAGTTCACACCATTCACTTCTTGACTTCCAGCGACCTGAAAACCTGGGAAAAAGCAAGCATCATCGACGGATTCTATGAATGTCCTGACTTTTTTGAGCTTCCTGTAGATGGCAACCCGGCCAATAAAAAATGGGTTCTCACTGCTGCCAATAGCGAGTACATGATTGGTACCTTTGACGGCAAAAACTTCAGGCCCGAAACACCGAAATTGCCAGGCCACCTTGGGCGTGGATTTTATGCCGCGCAGACTTTCAGTGATATTCCATCCAGCGATGGTCGTCGCATTCAAATCGGCTGGTTTCAGACAGCCACGCCATGCATGCCATTTAACCAGTCAATGACCATTCCACTGGAATTGAAACTGGCGAGTACTCCAGAGGGTCCACGACTTACGTGGTCAGCCGTGAAAGAGCTTGATTCGCTTGTTTCGCAGCGAAACGCACTCGCTCCAATATTGCTCAAGCCGGGCAAAGCCAACCCTCTGGCGGGTTACAAAGCGGAACTAGCCAGAATTGACATTGATTTTGTGCCGGGCGAGAAGGCCATGCTGGCTATGAAACTGCGAGGCACGGATCTGAATTTCGAATCAACCCGAGAGGAACTGAAAGTCAATAACCACAAAGCTAAAGCACCACTGATAAACGGCGGGCAGAAATTAACGATATTTGTCGATCGTACGGGCCTTGAAATTTTTGCATCGGGTGGACTGACATACATTCCGATGCCTGTTAATGCGAATCCTGAAAATTTGCAGTTTTCGCTGGAAGCCATGGGTGGGCCAGTCAAACTTAACTCAATAGTTTTCAGCGAATTGAAACCAGCGTGGCTAAATGAAGGCCCAGCCAATGCAATTCAATTTGATGAAGCCATTCTGAAACAAGCCACTGAAAATCTTAGAAAAGAGGTAGCCGGAGGTCGAGTCGTCGGTGCAGCACACCTGGTAGTTCAAAACGGAAAACCGGTTTACCGTGAAGTGGTGGGGCTGGCCGACGCCGACGACAAATCTCCAATGAAACCCGACAGCATCGTTCGCATTTACTCAATGTCAAAAGCACTGACATCGGTCGCAGCAATGACTCTGTTTGAAAAGGGCAAATTTCAACTCGACGATCCGATTGAAAAATACATTCCTGCCTTTGCCAACCGAAAAGTTATGGTTCCCGATGGCTCAGGTTTCAAAGAAGTTCCCGCAAGCCGTTCGATCACAGTTCGTGATCTGTTTCGACATTCATCAGGATACAGCTATGGGGCCGAGCCGCTTTATGGTAACACTTTTGCCCGTCTGGGACTGAAATATGGCCCGCCCATGGGCATGTATCCACCGGCTATCAGCCTTGAGAAAGCGGCTGAGGCGTGGGCCACCCTGCCGCTTGTGTCACAGCCAGGCGAACGATTTTTGTATGGCCTTAATACCGACCTGTTAGGACGGCTGATTGAAATCTGGTCAGGTATGTCGCTCGACAAATACATGCAGGAAGCCGTTTGTAAGCCACTTGAAATGGTTGATACAGGTTTTTCAATTCCTGAATCTCAAAGGCACAGGCTGGTTGCTGTGCATACGATCAAGGATGGACAGCCTGTTATCGTTGACAAAGGCGCAACCAGCAAGTTTGGTATAGGATTTGGATTTCTTTCAGGTGGTGGTGGCATGCTTTCAACGATGAATGACTATGCGAATTTCTGTCAGATGCTGGTGGATAGCGGAAAATTCAAGGGTAAACAGATATTAAAATCTGAGACACTTGACGAAATGTTTACCAATCAGCTCAAGGGTGCCAAAGACCCAATGAAATTCGGCCTTGGTTTCGCCATAGCCGATATGCCACTGGGTAACGGGGTTGATCAAAAACTGACCAGGTCTTACAACTGGGCAGGATATGCGACGACAGACTTCCGTATTTACCCCGGCCAGCGAATGTTTCAGATCTTTCTGCGGCAGCATCTACCGTCTGACTATAGATTCAATCGCAGCCAGATGGATCTAATTCAATCGGCTGTCAAAATACAACCATGAATTGAAATCGTCAGGATTTATTCGCCTCGCGAACCAGGTGCGGAAGTTCAGGTATGAGAATTTTATCCATTGCCAGTTCCACAGCAGCACGGCTACCTGGTAAAAGCACTACCACCAGTCGTCCAATCAGCCCTGCCGAGCTTCGGCTTAAAATGCAGGCCGGGCCAATTTCCTGATAGCTGAGAAAACGAAACAGTTCTCCAAAACCGGGAATTGGTCTTGAAAACAGCCGTTCCACTGTTTCCACAGTCTGATCTCTAGGGCTTATGCCCGTCCCGCCGGTGATAAGCAGTGCCGAAAGTTCCTGTTCAGAAGTCGCACGACCCATAACGGCCTTAATTTCTGCCGGTTCATCGCGAACAATCATCCGCCAGCCAACGACATGCCCGGCATCCATAGCTTTTTTAGCCAAAAGTGCGCCGGAAGTGTCGGTTTCTATGGTTCGAGTGTCAGACACTGTCAGGATTGCAAGCCTGATCGATTTGGCCGCGGCGGCTTTGTGCTCAATTACGGCATCGCTCATGCTGAATTTTCCCCTGGCTTTTGTACAAGTAGAACTTCCAAGCCTGTTTTGGATTTGTTTAACTTTACATGTGTAAAAGTGTTAATGCTTACCCCACATGTTGTCGAAACGGCTCTGCAACTTCAGCAAGAGATTGATCGGGTAATACAAATGAATCTGCAAGAATTCTCTGGCTATCCGTGACTAGAGCCGCTCTCTTTCGTGGGATGACCTGCACTGCGAATATCTCTTGTAATGCATCGCCAAATTTCACCATTCCAATAATCCCGCCAGTATTAATATCCACCACCCAAATACCGCAACTTCGTTCTTCAACGGGTCGGCTTGCTATTTCAATTCCACTGAAAGTTGCACTCTCTCGTACCTGTGAAAGTCCAATAAACGCCAAGTTACCATAAAAATCCAGGCCTCTCGTAAAGCCTGGCAATCGTGCCACTTCAACATATTTACCGCTTACTGGCTCGATAACACCAAAGCTGCCAAAACCCGAATTAAGCACCCACAGGCGATCATTGTACCACCTTGGCGAGTGTGGCATTGATAATCCTCGTGAAATAACTTCATTCGTCTCAATATCAATCAGAATTCCGCCATCTTTTTTATTTTCCCGCCATCCCGCAGCCGTGTCTGTTTCTCCGAGTGCCGTTACATATCTGGGGCGGTTATCACGAACTCCCATACCATTAAGATGACACCTGTCTTCAGGCGCTATGGCTGAAATAAAACGAGGTCGCCACACCGGCACGAAGCTGTAAGGCATCTCACGCCTGCAGAGACATGAAAATCGTGTGTTAACAAATATTAACTCAGGATCGTCGCCCTGCTGTCCGGCTTCCAGCCAAGCCATTTCATGAATCTGAACATCACCTGTATGGTAGTCCAATCTAGGCAAAAAAGCCGCATCAAAGGTCCCCGGCGATTTGATCGTTCTGGCAACGGCGGGAATATCGTGAAATTCAAGTATCTGGGTACTGACACCTATGGCCAGACGGTCGCGTCGGAAAGCCATCCCCATCGGCCGAACAAATTCGCAGAAATGGTTGTTTATTGTTCCTTGGTCGTTTTGCTCAAGAATAACAAGCCGGCCAGCCTGATAGGTAGTGGCAAAAACTGAAATTCCAAGCTCTCCGAACATAGGCCCCATATTCGCAGAGTGAACACTCGTCAGTACTTGGTTAGTCTTAAATCCTTCTGATTCTGGTAACTCTGTGGCCATGGAGCAAGCTCTTCGTGTGATTCATGAATAAAATGCATTCTTCGTGACACGAAGATAACATATCACAGCGAACTGGTTTTTCCACACAACACTCAAAACATGTTGATTTAATAGTTGTTTAATCCATACTTTTCACCCTAAAATCAGTATAAATCATTACATCGACTGCCTTTGCAAATTTTTAAAGTTTTCGCTTCTGGCTACGTCGTTGGTTTGATACCCAGTAGCTCAAATGCCTTCTGCTGCGTTGACGTCGCTTTTG
>JBJTRR010000243.1:0-2819 GCA_046076185.1 bacterium
TGACGCCCTGATGAAGCTGGTGAGGTCGCAGGTTGAGACGGTGGAGGAGCTGAAACGTCAGAACCAGCAACTGCAGACGCAAAATGCGAAGCTGGGCGAGCGCCTGCGGGAAATCGACTTGAAAATCAGTGATAGTAATACACTTGACAATCAAGCTGGTAAGGCACAGGCCACGGCGCCCCCGGCGAACCCGGCTGCGCTTCCGCCACTTTTGCCTGAAACCGCCGGTAACGTGGTGCCAACGCCAGTTTCTGATGCCGACGAACCAATGGGCCTGCCCGACGACGTTGCCCCAATCAATGCAATGCAATTACAGGCCGGGGCGGCTTTGGCAAACACGCCTGTGATCGAGGGATCGCCACTCAAGCCGCATTTGCCAGCCGATATTCAACCGGCGCAGCCGGGCCTGGCCCCTGGATCAGCAAAACAAGACTTTCTGGTGGGTCGATATGACAACGGTTTTATACTTACCGCACCAAAAAATCCGGCTGATACGCCCTTTGCGTTGCGACTGAATATTGTTTCGCAGGAGCGATATACTGGCTTTTCAAGAAATGTGGAGGGCTGGCAACCGCATAATTTCAAGGAAGTGATTCCGGTCAATCAGCGCAGTACATTTGACATCAATCGTGCCTATATCGGTTTTTCCGGCTTCGCCCTGAGCCCAAAGCTGCAATACAGCTTCATTCTGGCCACGACATCGACCAGGAATGTGTCGTATGTGCTGGCTGTGATGGGTTATCAGTTCAGCAAGAAATTCGGGCTTTACGGCGGGTATAACAAGGTGCCGGGCACGCGTGAATGGTTTGAATCATTCAAGAATACGATGGGTGTTGATCGGTCGATGGCAACCACGTTCATTCGCCCGAGCATGAGCCCCGGCGTCTGGATCACAGGCGAGCCGCTTGAGAATTTCCATTATTATGCCATGATCTCAAACAGCATGAATTCGCTGTCTCAGATTACAGATCGTACCTCGAACCAGATGACTTACTCCGCAAATGTCTGGTGGGAGCCACTGGGCGTGTTCGGGCCAGGTTTTGCGGATGTCGAATATCATGAAAACCCGGCGATCCGTCTTGGTACAACGACTGTCTATGATAGAATAGGTCAAGAGCCCTTTATCGATGGCGTGATTGAAAATCCTGAAAATACAATTACCCGACTCTCGAATGGTCTTCCCCTGTTTCTTCCGGGTGCCGTTGCACCAGGTGTGACCATTGAGGCGGCCAGCAACTTTCTCTGGACAATCGACGCAGGTCTGAAATATCGAGGATTTGCACTGACAGGCGAATATTACTTCCGCTGGCTTAATAATTTCTCGTCCAACGGGCCACTGGGCAAGATGAAATCGGTTTACGACCAGGCTGGTTATCTGCAGATGTCGTATGCCGTGATTCCGAAGAAACTTGAGCTTTATGCCCGTTCCTCGCTGATAGCCGGCCCATTTGGCAGTGGCAATGAATATGGCGGTGGCCTGAACTGGTATGTTCAGGAGTCGCGCAAGTGGCGAGTCAGCGGCGAAGTGCTTCAGCTGAATCGCTCGCCGGCCTCGAATATCCTCACCGGGTATCGCGTGGGCGAGTCGGGCACGCTGTTTCAATTGCAATTGCTGACCGACTTTTAAATGCCTGATCATTGCAACGTGAAAATAACATGAATATTTGATGTTGTTTGAATTCAGCAGAAATTGCTGATTTCAAGGGCCATGCCTTGCATCATGCAAGGGAATTGAGAAATAATATTAATAGAATGGTAATACTGAACCGCAGGTGGCGGGTTCTCTGGTAAGGAAGCTCAGGAATGTCGGCCAATATTCCCTCACGCGAGCACAATCTGGCAGTTTTTATTGATCTTGAGAACCTGGCTCAAGGATTTTCGAACCAGAAAAAAACGCGATTTGAAATTCAAAAAGTGCTTGAACGCCTGCTTGAAAAGGGCAAGCTGATTGTCAAAAAAGCCTATGCCGACTGGAATCGATATCAGGCTTACACCACTACATTTCATAAATGTGCCATTGAGCTGATTGAAATTCCCAAACGCAGCCAGACCGGCAAAAACTCGGCAGATATCAGGCTGGTGGTTGATGCTATGGACCTGGCGTGGTCGAAGCCGCATATTGATACCTTTGTGATCGTATCGGGCGACAGTGATTTTTCGCCTCTGGTCTCGAAGCTTAAGGAAAACGGCCGTAGCGTTATTGGCATGGGAATGAAGGGCTCAACCAGCGAACTTTTAAGGGATAACTGCGACGAATTCATTTACTACGAAGACCTTGAACGCATTGAAGAAGACGAACAAAAGCTGGCCGCCACAATTGAAAAAGACTTGCCAGAACGCAAGCGAGAAGCCTTCAGCCTGCTGATTGACGCCTGTAATGCCCTGATGCGTGAAAACCACGACGTTCTTTATGCATCACTCATCAAAGACACCATGAAGCGGAAAAAACCGTCGTTTGATGAATCGTATTACGGCTATCGCAGCTTCAACAACATTCTTGAGGAAGCCGATAACCGGGCCCTGATCGATATTGAAGTTTCACCCCGAAGCGGCACATATATCGTCACCCGGTTCGGTAATCGCGAACTGAAAGCCAAATCGCCCAAACCAGCCCCTCCGCCTATTGGTGGCCCGGCATTGCCGCCGGTTTCGCATGGTTCGCCATCCGCCCCTGCTGGCCAGACCAGTCGCCAGCAATCGCAACAAAAACCGCGAAACCAGCCCCTTGAGCCACAATAAATCAGGGTAATCGCTCATTTTTTCGTTATATCCGGTAAATCCATTACCCTAAACGACGTGAAAACAAATTAATACTGGTT
>JBJTRR010000244.1:0-1620 GCA_046076185.1 bacterium
AAGCTGACTGTCCGCCATAATGGAATTGACAGACGTCTGACAGACGTTCATGGTCATGTCATTAAAGAACTTATTTCGTAAAAAAATAATCCAGCCAAAGCACCAGGCCATGGCTGGATTATTTCATTTGTCTATCAGTAACGATCAATATCGACCGCGATTGTATGTGTTCCAGATCGGCGAACCCTGGCTTGGGTCATACCACCAGAAGGAATTCCAGCCGTAGAAATTCTGCTGAGACTTGGGTCCGATCGTGGCATAATTCACCGGTGCTGGTGGCTGAATGGCACTGTTCGGCCATTCACCGGCCGATGTCACTGTCCGGGCCGAAAGAATTGGCTCGTTGAGGTAGCCATTCCAAGCTGGCGAGGCAGGTCGGGCTGCGAGAGGTTCTTGATAAGATTGAACCGGCACGCCATTGTAACCACCAAAAGAGTGGCCGATACCAGAATGAACAAGACGGCCACCCAGGATCTGGGCTTTGCTTGAAGAGCCATGCGACAACCCAATGATGAGCGTCAGCACTGCTACGGAGAAAATACGCTTCATGGTTTGAATCTCAAGGTGCATGAGTAACTACCTACCCACCCAATGCCTTGGCAAGGGTGTTTCTTTCTGAAATATAATCGTCCTTTGGTCGAATGCAAATTTTCAGGTGAGCAAATTCGCAGAAACCTCATCGATCAGAGACCGATTCCTGTCGCATAGATTTGTTAAATTCTTATACGGACCCTGTTTTTATCCATCCAGACCAGTATCAGCCAATAAATCAGCATGGTCGCTACCCCGGCAACCACTGGCTCATATCCATCGCCAAATATTTTGAAGATATTTTCCCCGAGATGTGTCTTGATATTCTTTTGAATGAACGCGTTCCACCAGTGAATGACAACATAGACGAAAATACAATTGGCTCCGATGATCCGAAGAGGCCAGAATAGATCCGTCAGGTTCAGGGCGTCACAGGCCATGACATAAAAACTCAGGAACAGGAAGCAAATTCCGCCCGAGAAAAGTGTCCAGCTTGGTGTCCAGATTTTCTTCACCACAGGGCATAGACCCAATTCACCCATACCAATGCCAACTACCAGAAGCACCACACCCAAAAGGGCAAATTGCACGCCGGTCTTCCATGAAGGCAGGTTGCGGGTCATCAGGCCACCGGCAATCAGCCCAAGAATCATGGTGCCCAGTGTCGGAATAAAGCTGATGGTGCTATAGCCGCCCCGATTGAAGGCAAAGGGCGATTCTCTTGGAAATAGATTCAGAAACCAGCGATCAAAAGCCCAGGCCGGGTTCGAATTGATATTCCAGTGTGATTCAAAACCCGTCATCAGGTGTGGCCATCCTTCCGGCACACCTGCGGCCATGTAGTCAAAATTCGGACCTGGTGCTGGATAGAAGGCGAAAAGGGCCCAGTATGCTGCCAG
Source organism: bacterium (assembly GCA_046076185.1). GTDB lineage: Bacteria > Planctomycetota > Planctomycetia > Isosphaerales > Isosphaeraceae > QWQI01. The sequence continues at coordinate 1,431 of JBJTRR010000244.1, forward strand.
AATGAATCCAAGAGCAGCCCATTGAATTTTTCGCGAATAAAAGGCCAGCCCAAAAAGAAAGAGATAACCCAGGCCAATTTGCGACAGTGTATCTTCAAAAGTGAAATTTGTCTGTTTCCTGCCGACGGATCGCAGAAAAACACCCAAACTCACCAGCAAAAAACTGCGCCAGGCGGCATGGGCCCACATC
>JBJTRR010000245.1:0-2432 GCA_046076185.1 bacterium
GTGGCTTGCCAAGCCGATTGATGCCGCACCGGGCCAGGGCGACCTGAAAGCCGCCGACGTGATTAACCTGGTTGACCGCTCCATCGTGCAGGCCAATCTCACGCGAGCGGCCATTCGCCTGCCACTTTCCACCACGGCCAAAATGTGCATCGCCGCCGCCGACAAAGCGGGGAACGTGCTTGGCCTTTATCGCATGATTGACGCCACCGTTTTTTCGCTTGATGTCGCTGTGGCCAAGTCACGAAACACAGCCTATTACAATAATTCCGCCGAGCTTCAGCCCGCTGATCAGGCCCCCGGCATTCCGCCGGGCGTGGCCTTCACCAACCGCACCTTCCGCTACCTGGCTTTGCCTTATTTCCCCGAAGGCATCAATATTTATCCGCCAGGCCCGTTTTCCATCCTGAACAGCCCGAACACGCTATTTAATGGCCGAAACGACGGCCCGCCCCTGCCGGCTTCGGCCTATGACAATGTGCAGGCCTATGCTGCATTCCACCCGGCCGCGAATTTTCATGATCCAACCGATATTGCCAATCAAAACGGCGTGATCTTCTTCCCGGGCTCGCAGGCCCTGTATCGCAACACTGCTGACCCCAAGTCATCGACACTCGTCGGTGGTTTCGGCATCAGCGGTGACGGTGTTGATCAGGACGATGTTGTCACTTACACCGCCGGGATTGGCTATCAGCCGCTTTCCAGCGATGTGCCCAGGGCTGATCTCTTCTTCGTTCGCGGCATCAGGCTGCCTTACATGAAGTTCAACCGTCAGCCGCAGGTCTCGCCTGATCTGCCCATTCAGCCGAAGACTCAGCCCGTCACCCCGCCAACAAGGTCTGGCACCGCCTTCCGCGGCCTGCCCGACCGCTACTTCCCGGCCAGGAATTCTTAAATCATGCGACCACTCAAATACACGCCGGCTGGCCTTGCCATGTGTTTGTCGATTGCCATTCTTTCGCCGCCGGTGCACGGCGAAGAACCGGCCGGTGCTGAAAAACGCACGCTTTATTCAAAAATCTGGGAATGGAAAAACTACCGGGCCGGCAAGCCAAGATACATCGAACACAGCATGCACAGGGCAGGGCACCCCGACGAACTTTCGCCCCGGGCGGCTTTGCCCAAACCCTTCTCGGTTCAGGGTTATTGGGTGGGCGGCGGTGCATCGTTCGGCCACGGCCATGCACCCACGGCTGAAGAGGGCACCTGGGGCTGGGATAAAACCGGCACCAGCTTCCTGCCCCGAAGCCTGCGGCAGGGCTATAGCCACGGCCGGCTGTTTCAGGGCGGCATGGGTGCCTATGCCACCGATCACGAAAAAAAATAGCCGTATCCGGTGGCCTGAATCACGCTGAGAGTCGCCACCAATGCTATTTATTTCCTGATAATCTTTTCCATGGTCTTGCCCTTGGCCAACTCATCGACGAGCTTGTCAAGCCACCGAATTTTCTGCATCAGTGGCTCCTCGATCTCTTCAATACGATAGCCGCAGATCACCCCTTTAATCATGGGTGCGTTGGGGTGCATCTGGGGTGCCTGATCAAAAAACGTGCGAAAATCGGTGCCCTGGTCAAGCTGGTTTTGCAGACCTGCCGCATCATAGCCGGTCAGCCAGCAGATAAGCTCGTCAACTTCAGCTTTGGTCCGGTTCTTTCGCTCAGCCTTTTTAATGTAAAGCGGGTAAACGCCTGAAAATTTCATGGCATAAACGCGTTCGTTGTTCATTCTGCATTTTTCCCTTCACACATCGCCTTTTACAAGATTAACACCATTATTCAACTTCTTTTTCGTCACTGGCAGCAGCGGGTTCCCAAAGTTCAAGTTTGTGGCCGTCGGGGTCGAGAATCCAGGCAAACTTGCCATTTTCGTGCAATTCAGGCCCCTGAACCGGGCTTATGCCGCCGCTGGCCAGTTGGGCAAGCATGAAATCCATATTATCAACCCGATAATTGATCATAAAGCCTGAATCACCGGGTCTAAACCACTGGCTGTCCTTGTCGGCCACATTCCACACTGTCAGTCCAGTGTCAGCGTGTGGGTCGTCACGCCATCGCAAAATGGCGCCGCCCCAAGGCTCAAGCCGCAGGCCCAGATGTGTTTCATACCATTCGGCAATCGCTTTTGCATCCGTTTTTGTCTTGAAAAAAATGCCGCCAATGCCAGTGATCTTCGCCATGTTTTGTTCTCCTGCCTCCGGCCAGTTTTCGTAAATCATAATCCTAATCAGCGATCATTTGTATGAATGCGGAAGCCGTAATTATAAATTATGATTCTGTTACAATCAAGAGGCTCGTTGTTTTTTACAAAACGACTCAAGATATATAATATTAGGCTTGACAGATTTTCTTTATCTGCAATACTCCCGTTTGTATCGGGTTCTTACCGGAGCGGAAAGGATTCACAATGGCCGAGATTTTCGACCAGCTTATCGACGA
>JBJTRR010000246.1:0-4040 GCA_046076185.1 bacterium
GTCGTCAATCATCCTGAGCGTGGCCTCACGCACGGCTTTCTGCCAGTCGCCACCAAAGCGGGCTGCATATTCGCTCTTTTGATAGGCAAATGTAATACCCCGGGAATTATTGACAATCGCCCCAAGGCCATTTTCGTCAAAAGCCACCGCCACATCGGCCGCCGTGCCGCCCTGGGCACCATAGCCGGGCACCAGAATCCAGATACCCTTCAGCACCTGTCGAAGCTCGGCAAGCTGGGCGGGCGATGTCGCACCCACCACGGCTCCCAGCGAGCTGTAGCCACATTCACCGACAAACGACGAAGCCCACACCATCATCCGGTCGGCCACATGGCGGTAAACCGGCTTGCCCTCAGCCACTAGGTCCTGAAATTCACCGGCCGACGGGTTACTGGTGCGAACCAGCAGAAACAGGCCGGTGCCGGATCGGCTGCAGCCCTGCAGAAACGGCGTGATGCCCTCGCTGCCCAGATAGGGGTTGATCGTCAGGGCGTCAGATGTCCAGGCAGGCAATTGCCGCGTCTCCGGGTCGCCCACATAAGCCGCCGCATAGGCCGCCGCCGTGCTGCCAATGTCGTTTCGCTTGCCGTCCATAATCACCAGCAGGCCCAGCTCGCGGGCCAGCCGGGCCGTGTTTTCCAGTGCCATCAGCCCCTGCGGGCCAAGGGCCTCGTAAAACGCCATCTGAAACTTCACCGCAGGCACCAGCGGGGCCACGGTTTTAAGCACTTCAAAGCCGAATTCCTCAACCGCCCGCACCACGTCGCCGCCGAATTGATCCACCCATCCCGCCGGCAATTGCTGGGGCCGGGGGTCAACACCCACCAGCACCGCGTTTCCCCTGCTTTTCACAGCACCGGCCAGCCGATCACCAAAATTCTCTGTTGACATCTATCAGACCCTGATTCCTGTAATAGAGACCTGCAACTGCCTGAAAAAGGCTCAGCCATCTGCCCCAGCAGCCAGCAACACTCCGCCCTGAACCACAACATTTTCACCAAGGGCGGCCGGCACGACATCCGTCATCCCGGCAAAGACGCCCATCGTCTTTTCGGCCAGAGAGGCCCGCACGCGGCTGCCCCACCAATCATCCGGCAGCATGTTCACGCCCCCGCCCAGAATGATCAGCCGGGGGGCCATCAACTGCACGACATGTGAAAGACCTGTGCCCAGCGCCTCGGCCGCCGTTCGCAAAACTTCAATCGCACGGGCATCGCCGCCTTTGGCCGCCGCAAGCACTTCCGGCACGCTTTGGCAGCCGGCACGCCGCTGAATTGACCAGCCCGAGGCCACCAGTTCAAGCTCAACAAGCGTCCCGCCATTGTCAGGGTTCGCCACCCGCAGGTGCCCGACTTCCGTCGCACCCCGACCCGCCCCCTTGTAAATCTTCTGGTTAATGACAAGCCCGCCGCCAATGCCGCTGCCCACCGTCACATAAACCACAGGGTCAAAGCCACGCCCGGCTCCGGCAAGGCATTCGGCCAGGGCGGCGGTGTCGGCGTCGTTCCGCACAATCACGCTTTCGGCACCGGTTTCATCCTTCAGCCACTGGCCCAGGCCAAAACCCGACCAGCCTTCAATCTGGTGCGACTTGCGTATCGAACCGTCGGCCACATCCACCGGCCCGCCAAAGCCGACGCCCCACTGAACTGGCCCCGGCGAGATCTGCCCTGAGGCCCGGCAACCGGCCACAATTTCGAGAATCTGATGGCGAATGCCCGCCGCGCCGCGGGCGGCATCAACCGTGCGTCGTTCAAGCCATGACAGTTGACCGGTGGCATCGCCGCGGCCAATCTGCAGCTTCGTTCCGCCTATTTCCAAGCCAAGATAATTGATTGCGTCTGCCATCGGTTCCGGTTTCGTCTATTGTCAAACTTTGCTCGTCACTGTCAGGGCTGCTTTTCAGGCCCATAAAATCGCTCAACCGGCCGCGGCACTTTCGCGGCCACGCGGTCGGCAATGGCGTCAAGCTGGTCGCGAGACAGCGGCGTAACGGTCTCAACCGCCGGTTTTCTGGCCACCGTGTAAATCTGAATCCGGTTCAGGTCGCCGCCGGTGGCCAGTATTTCGTTAAGGCGGTCGCAAAACGCGTCGATTTCAGCGTCTGTCGGTGGCTGGCCATCGACATTCATAAAAAGCGTCTGAATCACCAGCGGCCGCAGCCGGGCGGCTTCCTGCAGATTCACCAGAACGCGGTGAAACGGGATCAGCGTTTTATCAACCTGGTGGTAATAAGGCTCGGTGCCGGCATCGAGCTTGGCCCAGATCTCGCCATTGTTGGCATCAAGCGTGGCCAAGGCCTGCTGCACCCTGGGGCGATGGAACATGGTGGCGTTGGTAATCAGCACCATCTTCACATGATCAAGCCCTTTCTGCCGCTTCAGCTCGGCTACGCGGGCCACAATCGTCTCAAATTCCCGGGCTGTGGTCGGCTCGCCATCGCCTGAGAAAGCGATGTCGTTGAGCCGCCGCAACGCTTCAGGAACGCCGGCGAATTCAGGCTCGGCGAAGAGTTCACGCGATTCAACCAGGTCGATCATGCCGGAAAGCTCGCTCAAAACCAGCTCGGTATCGACAAACCGCGTCACCGCAGCGGTTTTGCGGTCAACCTGGCAATAGATGCAGTCAAAGTTGCAGATCTTGTCGGGGTTCAGGTTTACGCCGATGGAAACGCCACGGCTGCGGCGTGAAACCACGGGATAAACGTAGGTGTTGTCGCGAAAGGTGCGACGGTGGTCAAGATGGGCGTCGATGATGCGTAATCCCTGCTCGTCGGCTGGCTCTGGCATTTTTTCATTCCCGGGCAATTCCAATCAGGCCCACTGTGCTATAATTATAGTGAGTTGGGCCCGGTTTTGCACAGGCCGGCCGGCAAGAATTCTCACCACCTTTCAGGCCCGTTAATGACTGACTTTTCGGCAAGCCTTCTGCGATTGCTCCTCGTTGCCGCCCTGCCGTGGGCCATCGCCCTTTTCACAACCCGCCGCCGCTTCTGGTTCGCTGAAAGCTGGCTCGACACCTCCGTTCGCATTCAAACCGCCCTGCTGTGCCAAATCTTCGCCACGCAGGCCGCCGGTGCCGCCGGAATTCTGCGATATACCGAAGCCTTTTTGCCTCATCTGCTTTACGTTTTAATTGCGCTTCGTTACGCCAATAAAACGCCTGAAGGCCAGCTATCAACAAATGAAAATTCAATTTCTGGCGGAAAAATCTGTATCACGATCTGCCTGACACTTCTGGGCCTTGAATTTCTGCGGCTTTTTGTGCCATCGCTCATCGGGGCGGTGAAAGTGGTAAGCGACGGGCCGATTTATCACCTTTATTTTGCGGCCCGGTGGTGGCAGGAAGGCCGGATTGGCTGGATTCCCATTCCCTTTGGTGAAAGTGCAGCCCCTTATTTTCCGGCCAATGGCGACCTGATCTTTTTGTCACTCGTCGGCTGGATGGGCAATTTATCGCTGGCCAAAGTGGGCCAGGTGCCGTTCTGGCTGCTGGGCGGGTGGTGGCTTTGCCGGCTTTGCCAGACACTGGGCGCAGTCAGGGCGGCTTCAACCATCGCCGCGACTATCTGGATGACACTCTCGCCACTGGCCCTTTTTACATTTGAACCGAATGTTGACACCATTTTCTCAGCCTGGTTCATTGCATCCGTATTGTTCTACATAACTTGCGACATAAAACGACGAAATACAATTTCTGATCAATTCGCCTTAAAACTTCTGCTGGCCCACAGCCTTCTGGCTGCCGGGCTTGCGTGGGGCACGAAGGCGCCTGGCATTGTTTTTATTCCGCCATGGGTTGCATTTATATTCATTTATGAACTTTCCGTGATGCGAAATGGCAAGGTGAAACTCTCAAAACAGGTATTTCTCAAAAAAGCCTTCTACATGGCTGCAGTGGCCGTGGCACCTGTCGTTTTCTGGTGGGTTCGCAATGCCATTGCGACGGGTAATCCGCTTTATCCCTTGCCGGTGGATGTGGCTGGTATGACACTTTTTGAGGGCTGGTATGGCACTGCCGTGATGAAGCAGAGCCCCTAT
>JBJTRR010000247.1:0-10004 GCA_046076185.1 bacterium
CTGACCTTGGCGGCAGCAGCTCGACCAGCGAGGTGGGCGAGGCGGTGAGGTCGGTGATTCGCGGGCAGTAAAAATTGACAACGGGGCTTTGAAAAAGGCCCCGTTTTCGTTTACCGGGATGACCGAAACGGCGGAAGCGGAAGCAACTGACAGAAAGGCAAAACGGCAGGCAACGCAAAAAGGCTGGAAATTGCAACTTTTTCGGCTGAGGCGCGTCAGATAAGGGAAGGAGGCGAGCGGCGAGCAGATCGGCAGGTTTGTCAAAAAAAGGCTGACGGATGAGCTCTGAAGTTTAGCGGAGTTTGTCGGTTAAAGTCAGCCAAAAACGGTACGAATCTGGTTCCGGGCGAGGTTTATCCTCAAAAAAATGCCTGGTTCCAACAAAACAGAGCAACAGCCCCCAACGGTTTTGAATGGAAGATTGAAGCCGAAGGCCATGCAGGAACGCCCTGATTCGTTCGAACACACCCAGAGATAAGCCCGATCGGTTGAAGCATGAGGTTTTACAACAATGAGTTCTGTCACTACAGCAGCATTGCAGGCGAATGTCCTGGTTCTTAACCGACTTTACATGGCCGTTCAGGTGATATCGGTAAAGCGGGCGATGATTCTGCTTTACAAGGGCGATGCCGAAGTCGTTCTGGTGCAGGAGGGCGGCTATTTTGAGTCGTTCGACTTTGACCAGTGGATGGGCAGGTCGCTTGAGCGGGCTGGCTCCTGGGAGCCTGAGGACGATGTTCTGCGCACAGTACGCCTTGAGCTGGAAGCCCCGCGCATTATTCGCCTGATGGGCTATGACAGGCTGCCCCGGCAGCGGATCAAGTTCAACCGGCGCAACCTTTTTGCCCGCGACGGCAACCGCTGCCAGTATTGCAACAAGAAATTTGCGCCTCATGAGCTTTCAATGGACCACGTGGTGCCTCGAAGCCGGGGCGGACCGGCCACCTGGGAAAACATCGTGACAGCCTGCCTGCGGTGCAATGTGCGCAAGGGCGGCCGAACGCCCCAGGCTGCGGGAATGCCGCTGGTGAAGCAGCCCGAGCGGCCCCGGACAAGCCCATTGCTGAACACGAAACTTTCAAACCGGAAGTATGAAAGCTGGCGGGTATTTCTTGAGAACAGCAGTTGGTCGATTGATATTTCGTGAAAATTCTGGCCTTGATTGGCAAGCCAAACGATGCGCGATAAAACCTGCCCGTGAGGGCAGGTTTTTCTTATGATGAAGGTGCCTGCTTTGCATTTCAAACAGATAATGCCGTGAAGCAATGGCGATTTCAGCCTGGCTGAAAGTGTGTGAAAGGCCATGCCGCGTGCCCTGGGCAAGGCAATAAAAGGCAAAGCGTGGGTATGGGCGGATGACCCACTTATCATCAGCCGGGCGAGTGCTTATGATATGAGTGTCATGGGGCGATTCAGGGAAAATCAGGCCGGCGGAAATCAATCAACGATGAGAACGATTTTGAGCCGACGCCTGGATATTCATGTGAGCCGGGCCCTGACGCTTTGCTTTTTTATCTTGTGGTTTGGCTATCTGGTAGATCATTCCGGGGCGGCCAGGGCCCAGACACAGAGCTCGGCGGGGTCGGTGCCCGACGATTCAGTTGATAACCCCAATGCCGGCCTGAGCCCGGCAACCAAAAAATTCAGGGAAATGGCCGAGCCCAAGGCGAAAGAGAAAGCCAAGGCCGACCTTGAGCGGCCGCCCTTTGAATTTCTTCGCAGCCAGATAGCCCCCTATGATGTTCTGCCGTTTTACAAGCAGAACCACTGGATGATGATGACGATTGAGGCAAGGTCGAGCCGCGAGGACTTCAGGGGCTCGATTCAAACCCAGCCGATTTCTCTGTTTGGCTCGCAGAGAGACCTGATTTTCCAACGCCCGGTGAGCATGGACCGGAACACGCCCACGCGAATGAGCACGCCGATTTTCGTGCCGCCGCGATATATGCCGCAGCGTGTGACAAAAATATTTGACCTGGATCTTTATCGCGAAAACGCGCTTCGGCCGACAGAAATCTGGAAGTCGAACGTGAGGGCCATGGAGCCGCACCAGATGGGTGTGCTGGTGCTGGCCCGCGACCCGGCGACCTATAATTTTGTCGTCAAATATATGAGTTCGATTCCGTCGAGCATTTCACGCGATTCTCTGACACTGGAACGCGGGCGATATTACCGCTTGATTCTGCCTGATAATCCTGAAAAGCCGCTGCTTGCCCCGAGCTTTCTTTTCTGGACCGGGATCAGTCATGTGATCTGGGACGGTTTCGACCCGAACCTGCTGGACGTTGACCAGCAAAGGGCCTTGGTGGATTGGCTGCACTGGGGCGGGCAGATGGTGATTGCCGGTGGTGCCGATTCGCGGGCGAATCTGCTCCGGGAAAGCGTGCTGGCGCCTTACCTGCCGGCCGACTTCGGCGGAACCAACAAACAGCTTGATTTTCAGGGCCTGAAGCCACTGGCCGAGGCTTATCGGCCGCCGTATCGCCCGGTGGATACGCTGAACGAGGACGACCGGGTGATTGTGTCTGAAGACATGCAGCGGTCCAACCGGCCGGAATGGGCGATTAATGCCGGCGAGCAAAGCCTGTATTACGATCGTGCGATGCCGATTCTGCCGCTGGCCAAGTCGCCGGTTTTTGTGTCGGGACTGCAGCCAAGGCCCGGTGCCGCTGTGATTCCGCTGGGCGACGACAAATCAACAACCCTGGCGGCCGAATGGCGGGTGGGTCGCGGACGAGTGACACTGCTGGCCGTGAACCCGACCGACCGGGCACTGGCAAGGTGGCGTGGCATGGACACGCTATTTCGGCGGGTGATTCTGCGGCGACCGGAAGAGGATCGGCCCCCGCCGCGAACGCTGGGCGGCGATGTGGCCCGGGCCCCGATGCTGAAGGCACCCGACCTGACATGGCTGCGAATTTCAGCCCGAGATTCCGGTGGCCCGCATGTGCTGGCCCGGGGCCGCACGGAAGAAGCCTATAATGCCAATTACGGGCCGACCAGTGGCCTGACGGAAGACGCCTTTCCGGACGAAGAGGCCGCGACCTGGATTGATGCGGTGGGCTTGCCCCGGATGGCCCGAGAGATGCTTGAAAAGGCGTCGGGGATCAGCATTCCGAAAATTTCATTCGTGGCGAAGTCGCTGGCGGTTTATCTGATTTTGCTTGTGCCGCTGAACTGGCTGATTTTTCGGTCGATCGGGCGTCGAGAGCTGGCCTGGCTGGCCACGCCGGTGCTGGCTTTGCTGGGTGCAATTTCAATAGAGCGGCTTTCGGCCTATGATCTGGGCTTTTCACGCGGGCGTGATGAAATTGGCGTGCTTGAGCTTCAGTCCGACTATCCGCGAGGGCACCTGACACGGCTTGGGGCGTTGGCATCGACAGGCCGAGACACGTTCAAGATAGGGTTTCCGAACGACCTCAATGCCGTCTGCCTGCCGCTGGCCTATTCAGCGACACGTGCTGAATCTGTTCAGACCAGCCGGTATGGCTATCTGCCTTATCCGGCCCTGAGTGATTTTCAGGTACAGCCGCGAAGTCTTTCTTACTACCGATCAGAACAGATGGTGGCTCTGCCGGGGCCGATCAGGCTGGTGGAAAACGACGGGGAGAAGTCGATTGAGAACCGCACGCGGCTGGCCTTGCGGCAGGTGGTGGTGCAGGGGCCTGAAGGCAGGACATATGACATTGGTGATATCGGGCCTGGCGAGACGCGATCACTGACGGGCGAAGCGGCCACTGGGGCGGTTTCCCGGCAGGATTTGCTGGGCAAGCTTGACCCTGAGCCATACATGAAATACCTGATTGAGAACCCGCTTTCTTCCGATGCCGATGCGAATGCCTGGCGGCTGGTGGGCTGGTCAGAATCAGTGATTGAAGGCGTGGAAGTGACGCCCGAGCCTGACAGGGTTCGTGGTTTTACACTCGTTATTGTGAATTTGAAGGCTGGCCCGGCCCCCGACCCGAATTCGGGGCGATATAACGTGCTCAACAGCAAGGCAGAGCCGGTGAGTGTGCCGGAAACCAAGGCTGCTGCCGCGAAAGCCGAGATGGATGAATTTATCAGGATTCATGGCGGAATAACGCTGCCTCTGCCGAAAAATGTGGCACCTGGTTCTGGTTCCAACAGCACACCTGCACGCAAGCGAAGGGCCCTGCCATGATTGAAGTGATCAATTTCACCAAGCAATATGGCGAGTTCATGGCGGTTGACAACCTCAACCTGTCCATTGGCGAAGGTGAAATTTTTGGCTTCATTGGCCCCAACGGGGCCGGTAAAAGCACGACAATCCGGTTTCTGGCAACACTGCTCAAGCCGACATCAGGCGAAGGGCGGATTGGCGGCCATTCTGTGACACAGGACCCGATGGCCGTGCGCAGGGTGATTGGCTTTATGCCTGATGACTTCGGCGTTTATGACGGCATGAAAGTGTGGGAATTTCTCGACTTTTTCGCGGTAGCCTATGAAATTCCGCGGAGCCAGCGGCGGCGGATTATCGGTGAAGTGTTACAGTTGTTAGACCTGACGCATAAACGCGACGACTTTGTTAATGGCCTTTCCAAGGGTATGAAGCAGCGGCTCTGCCTGGCCAAGACACTTGTACACAACCCGCCCGTGCTGATTCTGGACGAACCGGCATCGGGGCTTGACCCGCGTGCCCGGCTTGAGATGAAATACCTGCTCAACGAGCTGAGCCGCATGGGCAAAACCATTCTTGTCTCAAGCCATATCCTTTCAGAACTGGCTGATTTCTGCACGTCGATCGGTGTGATTGAGCGTGGCAAGCTGCTGGCGGCCGGCTCGATCCAGGAAATACAGAAAGAGCTGAGATCGCACCGGGTGCTCAAAATCAGGCTGATTGACGAGAAGCCACAATCGTATGAACATGTGATCAAAAATCATCAGGCCGTGAAGGCCGATTCGGTCAATACGATTGATCGCACGATCTCAGCCGAATTTGTGGGCGATGGCCCGGCCCAGGCGGATCTTCTCAGACAACTGATAGACGCGGGGGCGACAGTCGAGGCTTTTGACGAAGAACAGCTTTCGCTGGAAGATGTCTTCATGATGATCACCAAGGGTATAGTGAACTGACACCTGGCAAAGTTCGCCAAAAGCTGATTGGCAAGAGACACTAGTCATGGCCATGTTTCGCGATAATCCGGTGCTTTCACGCGAGTTGCTCGTCAACCTTCGCAGCCATCGGTCGTTCGTGCTGCAATTTGTTTATGCCCTTGTGCTGGCCGGTGCCGTGCTGGTGGCCTGGCCGCGCAATGCTGATGATTCCATCGGGATTGGCGTTACGGCGGCCCGACAGCTTTTTGACCTCTTCTTTTTCGGACAGTTTCTGCTGGTGGCGCTGGTGGCCCCGACATTTGCCGCAGGCAGCATTACCGGCGAGAAGGAACGCAAAACCTATGAACTGCTGCTGGCCAGCCCTCTGCGGCCATCGTGGATTCTGGTCGGTAAGCTATTCAGCTCGCTGACATACCTGGTTTTACTTCTGACATCAAGCCTGCCGATGATGATTCTGGGCTACCTGCTGGGTGGCATTCTGCTTTCAGAAGTGGCGAGAGTTTACCTTGTTCTTGTGTTGGCTGCAGGCACTTTCGGGCTTGTCAGTGTGGCCTGTTCAAGTTTTTTCAGCCGCACCAGTTCGTCGCTTGTCGTAAGCTATCTGGTTATCCTGCCCATGGCTCTGATGGGTGTTTATCTTGCGAGCACGAAAAATCTGGTTCTGCGGAATTTCTTTTCCGTCGGTATGCTGCCGCCCCTGACACTGGCCACCTGGGCCATAGTGATTGGTGCGATCAATTATCGCCTGCTGCGGCCGCCTGATGTTGGCAGCGAAGGCAAGGAAGTGGTTGACGAAAAAGAGGAACAGAAATACGCGATTGGCGTAGTGATTGACCGCGACCTGTTTCCTGACAAGCTTTTTGCGCCCGCCAAGCGCACAGACCTGATGCCTGATGGCACCAACCCTGTGCTTGACAAAGAGATGCGCAGCGAAATCTTCAGCCAGGGCACGCTGATGTTGCGCGTGGTCATACAGGTGTCGATGCTGATTTCGATTCCGCTCATGGCCGTGTGCCTCTTCTGGCAGCCATTACCGGGATACTACGTCTGTTATGTTCTGACATTTAATGTGCTAGTCGGGCCGGTGTTCAGCTCAGGGTCGATCACCCAGGAACGCGAGCGACAGACGCTGAACCTGCTGCTGACAACACTGCTCACGCCGGGCCGAATCATCAGGGCAAAACTGATGGCCTCGCTGCGGGTATCCACCGTGCTGACACTGCTTTTGACTGAGCAGATCATGCTTGCCTATGCCCTGGTTCGCGACCTACAGCTGCAGTTTCTCACGATCATCCCGTTTTTCCTGATCATCCTGATGACATGCCTGCTGACGACATCGATCGGGCTTTTGTGGTCGAGCCTGGTGCGCCGAACATCTGTCGCAATGATCATGACCTATTTATCGCTCATGCTGATTTTTGTCGTGCCGGTTGGGCTTTATAACTGGGCTCTGACCATCCTGCCCGATGTGCCTGAAAGTGTGCTTCGCTGGGTCATGACACCAAGCCCCTTCGCGGCGGCGATGAGCGTGCCAATTGTCGGCGACCGCCTGACGGCCACCGGCGCTGACATTACGGCCATTGAAAAGCCGCTGGCTTATGCCAATATCCAGATCTGGGTGATTTATCTGGCGATGGCTCTGCTGACTAGCATTTTCTGCCATATTGTGACACTGGCGGCCTTCCGTTATCGGTGGTGGAAGGCGAGGGAATCTGTCTGACGACTGTGAGTGATAACATGTCGCATGAGATTCCCGAAAACCAGATCCCGAATCAATCTGATCCGATTCACCCGGCTGAAGTGAAAGCCGATTTTGGCTTTCGGCTGTGGAATCTGATTCAGCTTATATTTGTCATGGGGCTCTGGTTCGCCCTGGTGCGGCGGCATATGGATGAACCGACCCTGCAATTCCGGTTTCGTTCAGGGGCGCCGCTGAGTGTGAGCACAAGGCTTTTTCTGGGCCATTTGATGACATCGCTTGGCCTGGTTTTTGGTCTGTCGCAAATTGCCGGCATGGCCTGGCGGCAGGGCCCGAAGCGAGTGTCGTTTGGCCGGTTTGGCTGGGCCATCACCGGCTTTTTTCTGATAATTCATTTGCTGGCATCGCTTGCCTGGAGCGGGATTCATCAGTTTTTTCGCAATTCGCAACCGGCCGGCTCAGGACTGATTTCTGTAACGGAACGGGTCGTGCTTCTGACAAGCCACCAGGGCTGTTTTGATGAATTTGCCTGGCTGCTGGTGGCCTTCTGGGCGGCTGCGTGGCTGGTGAATCAAGCCAGAACCCCGGGGGCTGAAAATGCCATAATGGCACCCATGCCACTTGAAAGAAGCGATATGACATTCGCCTGCTATACGTCGCTTGTCGTATTGGCCACGATTTTTCAGCGGGTGCTTGAAGCGGGCGGTGGCTGATTTGTAGTGAATGAAAGCGGTTGAGGCTGAAACCTCGGGGTTTTCCGGAAATTTTACTTTTTTTTATTGACATCGCAACGCAAAACAGCGAAAAGCATGATTGGCCTGCCTGTTTTCAGCGAAGTGCGATCTGACTCAGGCAAGGCACCCACTTGAAATGAAACAGGAATTGACCAATGGAACAGACGAGCCACTTGAAAGGTCATTCACGCCGGCATTTCGGCAAGTTGTCGTCGGCCTTTATTTTCTCGGGTATCCTTTCCGCCAGAGGGGCCAATGAACGCCTTAATCTTGCGGTTGTGGGCACGGGTGGCCGGGGCGGCGGGAACCTGGCAGAAGTTTCCGGAGAAAATATTGTCGCCCTTTGCGATGTCAACGGCAGGAACCTTGATAACTCGGCCCGCAAGCACCCCAAGGCTGAAAAATTCGTTGATTTTCGGAAAATCTACGACAAGGCCAGTGCGATTGACGCCGTGGTGGTGAGCTGTTCGGAACACACGCACGCCTTCGCCACATTGCCCGCCTTACAACTGAAAAAGCATGTTTACTGCGAAAAGCCACTGGCCTATAACATCTGGGAAACCCGCAAGGTGATGGAAGCGGCCAAGGCCGCCGGCGTGGCCACGCAAATGGGCACGCAGATTCACTCGGGCTCGAATTATCGCCGAGTGGTTGAGCTGATTCGTGCCGGCGCCATTGGCGATGTATCGGCCGTGCGCGTGTGGGTGGGCCGGGCCTGGGGCCTGCAAAGTGCGGAAGACGCCAAAAAGAACGGCGATATTGTGAGCATTCAGAACCGGCCGACTGAGGCAATGACGCCTCCGCTATTTGTCGATTGGGATCTCTGGATCGGCCCGGCACCGTGGCGGCCTTATCACGATGTTTATTTCCCTGGCCCCAAGTGGTATCGCTGGTGGGATTTTGGCGGCGGCACGATGAGTGACCTGGGCAGCCACTGGAATGATCTGCCCTTCTGGGCACTTGATCTGGACGCACCGACAGCCGTCAGTGCCAGTGGCCCGCCGCCTCACCCGGAACTGGCCCCGGCCAGCATGAGCGCCACCTTTGAATTTCCTGCCAGGGGCAGCCGCAAGCCGCTGGTCATGACATGGCATCAGGGGGCTGACAAACCGCCGGAATTGATTGAGAAGAAAATTCCGCAATGGGGGAGTGGCGTTCTTTTTATCGGTTCAAAGGGAATGCTGCTTTCAGATTATGGCAAGTATCTGCTGCTGCCTGAGGCGGATTTTGCCGATTACAAACGTCCTGAGAAGTCGATACCCGAATCGCCCGGGCATCAGAAGGAGTGGCTGGCCGCGTGCAAGACGGGCTCGGCCACAACCTGCCCATTCTCGTATTCAGGGCTTTTGACGGAGTCGAACCACCTTGGCAACGTGGCTTACCGGCTGGGCAAACGCATTGAATGGGACAGCAAGAACCTGAAATGCCCGAACGCCCCCGAAGCCGACCCGTTGATCAGGCGGAATTATCGCGACGGCTGGACGCTTGGCTAATCAGCCGGTTCAGGCATAGCAAAGTTTATCAGGCCCCGGTGGTTTTCATGCTGCCGGGGCTTTTTTCGGGTCACGGCGAAACATATCAAAATATCATGTTATGCATTATTACCGTTCGCTGGTTTTTGTCAGTCCGACGGCATCTGGCAGAGGCTGAGAAAACAGCTTATCAAAATTTTTTTTGCAGGATTGTTCTCAGTTCCCGGCAAGGTGTCTTAATTTTCCGGTATGCAGGCAACAGGATGAGCAACAGCGGAATGAAATGCCTGCGGGAAGTCTTTTTTGAGCGACATCAGGGAACAGAGGAGATTGGAAGATGCTGGTACTCACGCGCAGAATTTCCGAAAAATTCATCGTCGGCAATAATGTGGTTATCACCGTGCTGAAAGTCGATGGAAACCAGGTCAGGATCGGGATCGAAGCCCCCCGCGAAATTTCGGTTGTCCGCAGCGAACTGGTGAACACGCCGCCTGCCAATCTTGTCAAATAAATTGGGCGAGGGAGGATCTCTCCCGAAACAACTGAAAAACACTTATGCCGGCCACAAATGCAGCGTGGGCCGGCTTTTTTTGATTGTGACATGGAAATTAATTGACATGTGTCGATTCTGATTGATTACACGGGTTACAAAATAAGATCTGCAAGTCGTTATTCAGGCGAATCTCGGCAATTATCTATTCAACGGATTTGGAATCTGTGTAAGATATGCACTGACCCGGTGTGGGGTGTCCCAAAAGGGAGCGGGATTCGGAAAACCTGGCGAACGATTTTCATGTCTAACCGAACGATTTTCAGGCTGCCTTTTGAAGAGCCGGTTTTCGAGATGGAGAAGCGGCTGGCCGATCTTGAGTCGCGCTATGCCACGGCCAAGGCTGAACACGACCCTGCCACGGCGGATATCCAGGAACGTATTCGCCGGATGAGACGCGAGATTTCTGGTATTTTGCGTAATATTTACAGCAACCTTGACAGTTGGCAGACGGTGCAGGTTTCGCGGCATCC
>JBJTRR010000248.1:0-4858 GCA_046076185.1 bacterium
CCAAGATGCTGCGCCCTGCCTTTGCACTGTTTTTGCAAGTTATTGTTGCAATTGGTTTTATGGCTGGAGGGCCAGCGGCTTCCGCTGCCCGGCAACCGAATATTATTCTGATTGTGGCGGATGACTTGGGGGCGCATGACCTGGGCGTGTATGGCTCGAAGTTTCATCGCACGCCGAACCTTGACGCACTGGCCGCCGGCGGGGTGCTTTACTCTCAGGCCTATGCTGCAGCGCCTGTTTGCTCGCCCACGCGGTTGGCCCTGATGACGGGCCAACTTCCGGCACGCGTTGGGCTTACCGACTGGTTACCCGGGCAGGGTGATGGGCCCGGCAAACGCTTGCTGAGGCCTGAAATACCAATGCAATTGCCGCTTGAGGCCGTGACGGTGGCCGAGGCACTCAAGAAAAACGGCTATTCCACCTGGCATGTGGGCAAATGGCATCTGGGTGGTGAAGGCTATGGCCCGCAGCAGCAAGGGTTTGACGTCAATATCGCAGGCGATCACACTGGCACACCGCTAAGCTACTTCGCCCCCTTTGCCAATGCCACCGGCAGGAAGATGCCGGGCCTTGAGAGCGCCCCTGAGGGGCAGTATTTGACCGATCGCCTGACCGACGAAGCGCTGAGGCTGATTGAAACCCGTGGAGAAAAACCGTTTTTTCTCTATATGCCGCATTATGCCGTGCATACTCCAATGCGTGCAAAACAAGATATTATAGAGACTTATGATGGTTCAAAGATTGCACCAGGCCGACAACGGAACGCGATTTATGCCGCCATGTTGCAAAGCCTTGACGAATCTGTTGGTCGATTGATGCATAAGCTTGATGAACTGAAACTTACAGAAGAGACATGGGTCTTTTTCACGTCGGATAATGGCGGGTTGGCGACAACCGAAGGCCAGAACACCCCAGCCACATCAAACGCACCCAGCCGGGAAGGCAAAGGCTGGCTTTATGAAGGTGGCTTGCGTGTCCCCCTGATTATCAAAGGGCCTGGTGCTAAAAAAGGCATTCGAGCAGTACCGGTCATTTCGGCAGACCTGCCTGCAACCATCGCCAGCCTGGCGGATGCCAGCAGCGATCTTAAGGCGATTGATGGTAAGTCGTTAGTGCAGAACCTGCAGGAAGAAGCCGTGGTTGATCGGCAGGAATTGTACTGGCACTACCCGCATTATGCCAATCAGGGTGGGCGTCCGGGCGGTGTGGTTCGTGATGGAAATTACAAGCTCATCGAGTTTTATGAAAATAACCGGCGTGAACTTTTCGACATTTCAAAAGACATTGGCGAATCGCGGAACCTTGCCGCCGAGCAACCGGCGAAGGTTGAAGAACTTGCCGCAAAGCTCGCTGCCTGGAGAATTTCGGTCGGTGCTAAGATGCCCCGGCCGAACCCTGCCTATGTGGCCAACCCGCAGAATAAAGAAGGAAATATAGTTTTGCCGGCACGCACGGCTATCGTTTCGGGCCAGCAGCTTCGGTATGAACCACAGCCCCATAAAAATACGCTCGGCTTCTGGATGCGGCAGGAAGATACGGCCATGTGGGAATTTACGGTGAATTCACCTGGCGAATTTGATGTGGTTGGCCTTATTGGCTGTGGCCCAGGCCAGGGTGGCAGTGAGGTGGCCTTTGTGGTTGACGATAGCCAGACATTGACCTTGACTGTGCCCGACACTGGCGGATTTCAGGCTTTTGTGCCGATGAACCTGGGCCGGGTCAAGATCGCAAACCCAGGCCTGCACAAGCTTTTGATCAAGCCGATCAGGAAAAACAAGGCAGCGGTGATGGATGTGCGAGAGGTGACCCTGAAAGCCGTCAGCAACTGACTGATGTTCGCTTTCGGCGTCGTTTGATCATCACCAAAAGGCTGACTGAAACACTGGCGAGAATGACCGTGCCCGGTTCAGGCACTGAAGCAAAGGCCGGGCTGTTGTAAGCAAAATTGAAGGTGTTTCCGCCCTGCACAATTCCGACCCGAACTTTCGAGAAATACGAGGCAGAATCGGTGGCGGCAACCCCAACAAAAAGCGCTGAACCATCAGCATTTAAAGAAGATATGCCACCTGGCTGGAACCGGGCAATTTCAACATTGCTTGCATTCAGTACACTGATATAAGCGGTGAACCGGCCATAAATGTCAGGCTGAATCTGCAACCCAAACGAATTTAATTTCGTTGAACCGAAGTCGAACGTGACCGGGCCACCATATTGCGTTTTAATAAGTGCCGCACCTGGGAGGAAGTTGCCTTCCCACCCGTATATGGGTGCACTTTGGTCAACACGGGCAGGCAAACCGGCGTTCTGCGACATCGTCGCAACCTCACCTGTGTTGGCCGTCAATGAGTTGCTGATGGGGAGAAGCGTTCCCGCCGCGCCAAGGTTGGCAAGGTTGAATTGGCCAGTTTCATTCAGTCCGGCGCGTGTTGTGACAAGCACAAACCCTGCCTGGGCCTGATGATAAAAGCATTGCGACGCAAAAATCGCTAAAACAGCCCAAACCGCATATCTTCTGTTCATCATTCCATTTCCACAGATTACAGTTCAGATAGCCCGGCAATAATAACCACAGTCATAGAATTTGTATCGGTCATAAACTACCCCGATGATTAAGATTCTTTTCGGAGAAGGTTTTGCCTGATCAGAAGATTTGGATTTCGTGTTAAATTTTGACTTCATTCAAAATAGTCATGCGTGTAAACTACTACCTTCCCAAGGCCCGTTCCATGCTAGAAAATCGGTAGCCAATGTCAGAATCCATCATTCGGCAGATCGAAGCGACCATTGCCAGCCGCCGCGATGAAAGTGTTTCTGCTGAAGAGAGTTATGTATCGAGCCTCTTGCAGAAGGGGGTACCGAAAATTGGCTCAAAAATTACTGAAGAGGCTGCGGAGGTGGTCGAAGCGGCCGGTGAACCTGGCCCTGAAGGGCGCGAACACCTGGTGAAGGAAGTGGCCGACCTTTTGTTCCATACGCTTGTGCTGCTTGGACATGCGAGGATTGACTTTGCCGAGGTGGAGGCTGAACTGACCTGGCGGTTTGGTGTGAGCGGGCATACCGAAAAGGCCGCCCGAACCGGACCCAAAAAACCAAACGACTGAGGCTTGTGGGGGTTATTCAAGTTATTACAATTCAATTTGTTATGTTGCTGGTGTGCTGGTTTTTCCGGCGCATGTTCGGTTGATCAGCCAGATCGCAATTAACACTGTGATCTGAAAAATCACAAAAACAATCGTGATGATTCGAGGATCGATGTTGGATAATCCAAGCCAGATCTGAAGGTGCATTCTGGCAAATAATTCACCTGGCCAGACAGGTGGACGACGGTTTTCAAGCCAGATAGGCAAGATCGCGTCCTGCAATGGGCGGGGTATATCCTGGCTGATTCGGCCACCCACCGAGAGAAAAAGGTCGGAAACAAGAAGGCCAGCCGCATAAAGAGGCATTGCAATCTTACATAACCATTTAATCTGTAATGAGTAGCCGCAGGCAAGGCCAAGCCAGGGAAGGGTAGGGACAAGTAGCCGCGGGCCGGTGGACCAGCCGCCAGTCCATTCCGGATACGAGAGGTTCACCCAGAGTGGTATCAGGAAGCCGGAAAAGGAAACGATCAACAGGCGAACATGGCGATTTCGCAGCATGAGAAACCAGCCGATGGGGGCCAGAACGACCCAGGGCGCGTAAAAGCTGAGGCCACGATATTGCCCCCAGAGAAGTTGCGGCAGACGCGAGAGATCTGGCGAGCCCAGGCCCAGCGGATTATCGGCGGAATGAACTTTGGCGAACTGCTGTGTGGCGTGGTGAAAATAGCCCATGTCAAGGGCTGAACCAAAGGCGATAAAGTTATATCCAAAAAGGATTAACGCTGTGGGTAACGCGCCCAGCGAAAGCGAGGTGGCAAGCCTGGCCTTGCCGGCCATGCCACTTGCAAAACTGAGGCCCACCAGTCCAATGACAATTGCCAGGGGGGCCTGGGCCAGTTCCGTCAGCACCCCCAAGCCGCAGCAAAGGCCGGCTAGAATAGGCCATAAAGCTTTATCTGAGCTATGTTTGTAAAATAATATTGCTGTAGCCGTAATAAAAAGCCCCGAGGCAACCTGATGGCCATAGGCCAGCGTGGCGTAAATGGCCGTGGGCGAAGCCCAGATGCTGAGAATTCCGCAAAACGAGGATTGTAATGAACTTAGCCCGTGTTTTTGAAGGATCAGGCAGATTCCGGCTGCGATGATGGCACTGGCCATGCCGCTGGAACACCAGGTGACCCAGGCATCGGCCTGCCACCAGGCAAAACCGTCCTGATTCAGCGGGTGTGAAGGCCATCCAAATATCTGTTTGCCAAGAAGATAGGATGGTGTTGCAAGAAGCGAAAAGCCGGGGGCTTTATCGCAGTAGTAGTGACCATCTTTGAAGGCGAGGTCGCCGGTTTGTCGCTGAAGTCCATCGATGGAAAAGCTGCCACGGTCGCCAAGGGAATAGACGAGCATCAATCGGCTGGCCACATTCCAGTCGCGGGATTGCCAGAAAAAGCCTGATGCGAGCCAGACCGCGAGGAACGCCGCCAATGGTCCGGCAGATCGTTTCCAACTGATTTGAGGAAATAGCTTTATGGCTGAAATCCCGAGTGTTTCCGATCGAGTCATTCTGGCACACCTGCTGCAGGTTTTACCTGTTTTTTTGTTAGCCAGTGGAAGAGTTCCACAAGCCCGCCGGCCGCTAAAATGGAAGATGGAATGACCAGTGGAAGCATGTAGCGGTTCCACGCCAGTGGTAAAAATGCCCCGACGACCAAAAGCGACATGGCAAAGTAAACGATGATAAATCTTGACACAAGTATGGTTTGTGATTTGTTGCGAATGGC
>JBJTRR010000249.1:0-3625 GCA_046076185.1 bacterium
CTCCTTACGGTTGGAGTCACTGGTCTTTCCGTGGGGAAGTCTGGAATAGAATTCATAAGCCGGAAATTCAACAATATCAATTAAATGCGTATCGGGTATTACTCACGCGAGCCCGTCAAGGTATGGTTATTTTCATTCCAGAAGGCGACCCGGAAGATCATACACGCAAGTCTGAATATTATGACCCAACATTTGAATATTTAGCCGATATTGGATTCACAATCATCTAATCAGATACATGAAATGGCTGGCTTTTTTTCAATCTCTCAAAAATTTCATCTGCTGTCAGATCGATTGTCGGTTTTTCATTCGTCAGCTTCAATTCTTCAATTTCATGCCAGATATGATCTTCATCCGCGTCAAATGTATCAAATTCAAGTGTTTTCAAACCAAGCTTTGACGGAATAAAATAAATCTGTTGATCCAGATAAGGTTGTATTTGCTCAATCGTTAACTCACCTTCAATAATCTCTTCATGAAAGAGTTTATAATTCGAAGCATCTCGATACAGATAAGATAATATCGTATTCATCAATTTTCCATCTTCCTCCTGTTTTTTTCATTAATGATAATATCTCAAATTGATATGCATTTCACTCCAGAAATTACTGCAAAAAATAATATTTCCCCATCACAATTTAACATCCGTACCATTTCAGAATAACCCAAGCAAAAAAAGGGCAGAAAAATTTCTGCCCTTTCGCTTTTGCCAACGCTGAACACTCACCTTGGCGAGACGGCCTGTGAGGCTCCGCCGGGGGCCGTGCTGCCACCCGAGCTGCCGCCTCGACCACCGGGGCCGGGAGAAATGGCCTGTGGCGCGCCGCCCGAACCACCCGAACTGCCTTCGCCACCGCCCCGCCGGCCACCCGGGCCGGGAGAAATCGCCTGCGGCGGACCACCTGAACCCACACCCGGCGCACCCGGCTGACCACCATATCCGCCCGGAGCACCCGGCTGGCCACCACCGGCACCGGCTGCACCAGCCTCGCCCAGCGGGTTACCGCCCAGGGCCAGTGTCACAATGATGTCGCCTGCCGGCTGCGGATTGTCGTTCGACGGAGGTGCGGCCAGAACCTTGGCCGCGTCGTCCTTGCGGTCAAAACCGATAGAAACAACGGCCGGGCCGCTGCCTGTCCAGATCAGCTTCAGCGGCTTGCCCGAGAAGCTGTCCATCGGCGCAGCTTCAAGGCCCGCTTCTTTGGCCACTTCCTCAAGAGTCTTGCCGTTGGTGGTTGACTTCTTGGTCACATACCACCGCCGCGTGGCCGTAAGGGCTTCCATCAGGCCCTGCTGGGTCTGGTAATAAACGACAGTGGCCACCGTTTTCTCGAAATCGTTGCCATTGGCGCCTAACAGCATGGCGGCACCCGGACCCATCAGGGCCTTCATGTCGAATCCAGAGGCATCAGCCTTGCCACCGGCGGCAACGGCGGCCAGCAATTCAGGGGTAACGATTGAGGCAAGTGCCGCTCTGGTGGCTTTCGACTGAATATCAACCAGCTTCTTGCCCAGGCCGGCCACTTCTTCAGGCGAGCCGACTGCATCAATCGCGGCAAGCTGATCCTTCAGCATCGAGCCAAAACCCGCCTTCAGCTTTGCGACATTCTGCGGGGTGAAGAGCGTTCCGAGCTTCTTCGAAATATCGGCCTGCGAGCCGTCGGCTCCACCAGATTGCTGGTTCAATAATTTGGCGATCTTGTCAATTCCTGCAGGTGTTGAGAGTTCATCCAGGGTTCTGGCCTGTATCAGATAATCTGATTTAAGCGCTTCGGGCAACTGGTTGATCGACGAGCTTCGGTAATCAATCAGTGCGTCAAGAATTTTGTCGTAATCGGCGGCCGTCAGACCCTTGGCATTCAGCAGGATGGGCAGGGCTTTGTCGGCAAGCTCTCTGTGCATGCCTGTCACCACAAGAAGACCGATGGAAACCGAACGGGGCTGAAGGTCACGACAAAGCCGGAGGGTGTCGGCGAATTTGTCGATTGCGCCGGCTTTGTCTCCCCGTGCCAGATCGGCAAAAATCAGGGGCGGGGCAAGCTGGGCGACCAGCCGGGCATCTTGAATATGCGGCAGGATCACGTCAAGACCGATTCCCAGGGGAATCACGCATTCCGGCTTTTTGTGGGCCTCGTGCAGCTTGGCAAAGGCAACACGATAAGCACCGAGGGCCTGTTCAATATTGGCGGCGTCCCAGTTACGCGGGTTCTCGTTCGCCCTGAGCCATGAGGTCACGGACGATTCGTTCCCGAATTTCTCGTCGCGGCCGGCGGTGTCAGTCTTGTTAAAAGTGCCGTAGGTGTTGCCAAAGCTGGTCAGGGCATCAAGCACAAGGGGGCCGGCGTTGTCGGCCTCAGCCGGCATGGCGAAATAATCTTTGGTATTGAAGGGGGCACCGGCGACGAGCTTGTCGTCGGGGGTGATTACGGCGTCGGCGAAGGCGCGGGGCTTCATTTCAAACTTGGGCACAGGCGCCGGGCCGAGGTTGGCCGGAGCGGCCCCGCCTTCACCGCCGGGAGAACCGGGTTGGCCACCGGGGAAGCTGGGTTGGCCGCCCGGAGCGCCGGGCTGACCGCCAGCGGCGTCGCCGATATCAACGCGGCCGCCTTTTTTGCCCTGGGCGGCGGCTTCGGGTGAAAGGGCGATGGCTGCAACAACGGCGGCGGATGACCAGAGCAGAGGTCGGGCCGCTTGGAGAACTTTGCGAACAGGGGTTTTCATTGGCCGAGGGCTCCCGACAGGCTCTGGAAAGGGTGAGGAATGAGCGATCTTTCAAGATTGATTAACTTTATAGAATCAATGAGCGGGGGCCGGGTTGTCAAGAGATTTGGGGCGGAAAATGGCCGGGAAAGGTGGGGTTCGACCGGCACTTTTTGCAGCCCGGCCATAATTTGGCATAGAATAAGGTGAATCAGGCTGCTGCACAATCTCCGCACCGACCCGCCCGGGCCGCAGGATGGATGACCGAATCGACGAAGATGATAGACCTTGACGCCAACGCCACCACGCCGATTGACCCCAGAGTGCTTGAAACCATGCGGCCCCACCTGCTGGCCGGCGGCAACCCCGAGAGCCGCCACGCCCTGGGCCGGCAGGCCCGCCGCGCCTGGGACGACGCCCGCGAACGCATTGCCGCCCTGCTGGGTGCCGATGTGGACGAGCTGGTGCTGACTTCGGGCGGCACGGAATCGAACAACACGGCCATTTACGGACTTTGGCGAAAATTGGCCGGGAATCAGGGTGCCGGAGAGCCGGGCAGGGTGCTGAGTTCGCCGATTGAGCATCCGGCCGTGGCCGAACCGCTGGAAGCGATGCATCGCAAAGGGCAGATTCAGCTTGAGAAACTGCCCGTGGGCCGCGACGGAGTGTGCGATGCGGCTCTTTTCAGGCAGGCACTGGAAACGGGGCCGAAACCGACATTTGTCACGCTGATGCTGGCCAATAATGAAACCGGCGCCATTCAGCCGGTGGGCGAAGTGGCTGAAATCTGTGCAGGGCAGGGCATTGCATTTCATACCGATGCCGTGCAGGCCGTGGGGCGCATTGGTGTCGATTTCAAAAAGCTGGGCGTGACGACACTGGCCGCAGGGTCGCACAAAATGCACGGCCCGCCGGGAATTGGCAT
>JBJTRR010000250.1:0-6854 GCA_046076185.1 bacterium
GAACCATAAACCTGGGCCGATTCAATTCCGGCACCGGCCAATACGCAACTGAAAACGTGGCCCCAGTGGTCGCGGCCACCATGACGGTTGATTTTGGGTGTGCGGCCAAATTCACCAATGGCAACGACAAGTGTCTCGTCAAGCAGGCCCCGGCGCGACATATCCTCAATTAGGCCGGTGAAGCCGACGTCAAAAATCGGGCAGAGCACATTCTGCAATCGGTCGGAATTCTGGGCATGGGTGTCCCACATGGGGTTTGAAACAGCGGTGTCGCCCCCTTCTCTCGGCCAGTTCACATGCACAAGCCTGGCCCCCGCTTCAATCAGCCTTCGGCCCAGAATCAGGCATCGGGCCCAGGGCCCGCGGCCGTAAAGTTTACGCACCGAATCAGGCTCGTTTTCAATGTCAAACGCAGCCCTGGCCTTGCCTGATGAGAGCAGCTCGTAGGCATTCCTGGCCTGAATGTCATAGAGCGAAGGGCCACCGCCTGAGTCGATCGAACGGAAGTGGGCATCAACCTGCGTGAGCAGGTCGCGGCGACGATCAAGCCTTAGCGGTGGAATATCGTCGGGCAGCGAAAGCCCTTCAATCCGGATAGTATCGGCCCAGGCGTCGAAAACGACACGGTCAGGATCCCACTGCTTGCCCAGAAAACCGCCCGTCTGGCCTGCCGGGGTGACATTATCATTGAGCCGCATGACATCAGGCAGCCAGACAGAGCTGAGGCCGGGTAGTTTATCCGACGGCTTGAGCATTTTGATGATCGAACCCATATAGGGCCAATCGGTCGGGCTGATTTGTCGCGACTGCGTGCCAAGATATTTTTTGCCGGTCAGTAGCCAATAACCACTGGCATCGTGAAGGTCGTTCGCGGTGCTAATCGACCGGATTACGGCCAGTTTGTCAGCAATCCGGGCCGTGCGGGGCAGCAATTCACAGAAATCAATGCCAGGTATATTTGTCGCAATTGGCTTGAATTCGCCACGAATTTCAGCCGGGGCATCGGGCTTGGGGTCAAAGGTTTCGTGCTGCGGTGGCCCACCCTGAAGCCACAAAAAAAGGACATTTTTAGCCCGACCGAAACTCTGGTCGCGGGTGAGGCTTCGAGCAGAGGCCGTGCTTCGAAGCAGTGAGGGAAGCCCAAGCCCCAGAGAACTCAGGCCGCCGAGGCGAATTACTTCACGCCGGTTGAGGTTTCCAGATTGCAGGCTCAGCATACATCAGCCTTCCCGGAAAAGTGTATCAGGCAAGAATTTCCCGTCGAATTTTGGGTGTATCGGCAGGGCCAATCAGGCGAGCATTTAGCCCCTGATTTTTGTAGGAAAGACGGAACGGGTCAAGCCCAATCAGGTGCAGAATGGTGGCCTGAAGGTCGCGAATTTCAAACGGGTTTTCAGCAATGCGGTAGCCCAGTTCATCCGTCTGGCCGATGGTGATTCCCGGCTTGATACCGCCGCCTGCCATCCAGATGGAGAAGCAGTGAATGTGGTGATCACGACCAAGATATTTTGACCCGCCACGGGCTTCATTCATGGAAGTCCGGCCAAATTCACCGCCCCAAACGACAAGTGTATCATCTAGCATGCCACGCTGTTTCAAGTCGGCCAATAAGGCCGCCACTGGTTTGTCAACCTGTTTACACTTCGCCGGCAGACCGGTCACTATGTCATTATCAGGGCTGGTGCCGTGCATATCCCAGCCCCAGTCGAATAGCTGAATATAGCGAACCCCGTTCTCAGCCATTCGGCGGGCAAGCAGGCAGTTATTGGCGAAGCTGTTTTTGCCCGGCTCAGCCCCGTAAGCCTCAATCGTGCGTTTATCCTCACGACTGATGTCCATGACTTCCGGTACACTTGTCTGCATACGATACGCAAGTTCGTATTGTTCGATGCGTGTAAGAGTTTCGGGGTCGCCAAACTCTTTGAGTTCGGCTTCGTTCAGGGCCTTGATGGCATCAAGGCTGCGGCGGCGGACTTCACGCGACATTCCGCCAGGGTTATTCAGATAGAAAATGGGCTCGGTGCCCGTTCGGCACTGCACGCCCTGATAAACCGATGGCAAAAAGCCGCTGCCCCAGACCGATTTGCCGGCTGTGGGGTCAGTGCCACCTGAAACCAGTACGACAAAGCCGGGAAGATCCTGATTTTCAGTGCCAAGGCCATATGTTGCCCATGCCCCCATCGCTCCGCCACCAGCCCGGTTTTCACCAGTGTGAAGAAAAAGCTCGGCAGGGGCGTGGTTGATCTCTTTGGTGATCATCGAGTTGATGATGCAAAGATCATCAGCGTGGCTGGCCATGCCCGGCACAATTTCACTGATCCACTGACCTGACTGCCCGTGACGGGCAAATTTCCAGGGCGTGCCTAGCATGAGTGGCCGGCCCTTGATGAAGGCGAATCGCTCGCCCTTCATGATTTCATCAGGGCATGGCTCCATGTGGTGCTTGACAAGTGTCGGCTTCCAGTCAAACAAATCCTGCTGCGGTGGCGAGCCGCTCATGTGCAAATAAATAACGCGTTTGGCCTTGGCTGTGTGGTTCGGCGGCCGTAATGCCAATGGGTTGGCTTGTCCTGTACCGCTCGTTTCAGCTGCGTCAGCACCACTGCTTGAAGCGGCTTTGCCCAGAGCAAGTGCCCCAAGACCAACCTGGCAATTCTTCAGGAAATGCCGACGCGTGAAGTAGCGTGTCCACTCCGTCCGGGACTGTTGTTCGATCGAAATCAGCCGTGACATTCCGATGCCTCAACCTTTCGTCAATACGGAATCGAGATTCAGTAGCACATTTCCGATGACTGTCATGGCAGCCGCTTCAGCCGGTGTTACTTTAGCAGGCAAAGCACCCAGCTGGCTTTCAGCCAGAAGTTTGGCCGCAGAGGCATCGGCTTCGTATCGTTTCAGTTCATCGGCATAAAGCTGACGCAGAACAGCCAGTCTCTCAGGCTGAATTTCGCGGGCCGTGGCAAGTTTATAGCCATATTTCAGACGCTCGTCGATCGACGCCCCGCCCTCTGCAATGATCCGCCGGCCCAGGGCCTGTGCCGCTTCGACAAAAACCGGATCATTCAGCGTGACATAAGCCTGCAGAGGCGTGTTGGACCCGATGCGCCGGATCGAGCAGACTTCTCGGCTTGGGGCATCAAAAGTAGCCATTGAGGGATTCGGCACCGTGCGACGCCAAAAAGTGTAAAGACCACGACGGTAGCGGTCAGGCCCGGTACTTGTCGGGTATGTTCGCTGGCCGTTGAAGGCTGCCTGCCAGAGATTATCTGGCTGGGGCGGATAAACCGATGGCCCGCCAAGCCGCGGAGAAAACAGCCCACTGATGACCAGGGCCTGGTCGCGAATCATTTCCGCTTCAAGCCTGTTGCGTGGGTAATGCGACAAAAGCTCGTTCCGGGGATCGATTGCAGCCAGCTTCGTACGATCGTCAGGCACCGACGACTGACGATAGGTTGCCGTGTTCACGATCGTACCAACCAGCCAGCGAATATCCCACTTGTGATTGACAAATTCGCTGGCGAGATAATCAAGCAGTTCCGGGTGCGACGGCTGTCGCCCCTGAGTCCCAAAGTCTTCTTCCGTTTCAACCAGCCCCCGGCCGAAAATCATGGCCCAGATTCGGTTCACTGCAACACGAGCCGTTAACGGGTTCGCTTTGTCGGTCATCCATTGGGCCAGATCAAGGCGATTGAGTTTTTGCCCAGGTGCTGCCTTGAGTTTATGAAAACTGCCGGGCACGCCCGGATTGACCGCATCGCCAAACTGAGTGTAATTCCCCTTAACCAGCACATGCGTTTTACGCTGCTTCTCTGGTGGTAATTCACGCAGAATGGGCGTGCGTGTGACCTGCCCCTGAAGTTTGCTCTTTTCGGTCTGGAGCTTTTCACTCTCCTGACGGGCAGCCTTATTTTCCGCAGCAATATTACACCAGTAATATTCTTCGATTTTCGCCTGATCCTCTGCTGTCCGGCAACAGTCGCAGCCGAGTGCCAGATCTCGCATGGCCACGGGCAAAGCTGTGGGCGGTTCAGGCTCGGTTGAAACCCAGATGTTATACCGACCCAGCGTGTGCTCTTCGCCCCAGGTCTGTGCCAGTTTCAGCTTCAGTTCACCTTTTGGCAACGGGCCAGCAACCCGGAAGATCGCTTCCTGCGTGCGGCCTTTCATTCCACCCACGGCCCAGCCTTCATTTTTGCCCCTGGCTGATTCGGAAATGGATTTCGCGACTTCAAAGCCCGGCTGATCGTGGCTGGAAGATGCTGAGGCAAAAGAAACCGGCCGAGGCCCAGCAAAAGCGAATTCCCGGTTCTGCTTTGGTGCTTCCTGCATCACTGCGGAATAAACCGGCTTTCTGGCAGAGTCAAGCAGTGTCACCACCGCTCCGTTTAATCGCATCTGCAGGTTATTGTCAGTACGATTCCAGATTTTGACGCGGTCAACACGGCCCGCTGATTCCTTCAGATCAAGCTCCCACCAGGGATTCTTTGAAACACTTGTGTGCGTGACGGACTTGCCGGCATTAAAATCACCACTGGTGTTGCCATCAACCGCCAGATTTGCCTGCCCACCAAAATCAGTAGATGACTGGCTGGCCAAGCCCTTTCGGGCTATGTTCTCGGCCCCGCGAAAGACTTCAACCTCGGCCAGAGAAATCATTTTCTCGTTGCCTGGCAGCTCGATGCGTACAAATCTGACATGATCAAGGCCGGTTTTACCTTCGTCGATCATACCTGACATTGAACTCAAAACAAAATTGCCGTGCGGGGCAAGCCCTGGCCCGGTGATTTCCGTCTCGTTCGCCAGCGCTTCGAGCCGAACAGCCGTCACACCCGCTGGAAGCTGAATGGAAATCGTATCAGTGGCTTTAGCCGCTTTGCCGCCGGCAAATAGTTCGCCGGCACCACCCGTTTCAAGAGTGCGATCGGAAGTGGTTTCGGCCTTGAGAATTCTGGCAGGGCTCCAGGCTGTGCTGCGTTTGATTGTCGCTGTCCAGGCCTCAAGCTCTTTCCGGAAAGCCTCGCCTTTGGGCAGAGGCAGACTCGCCAGCGACTTGATCTTGCCTTCAATCGCCGCTATTTTGGCCGCCTGTTCGGCTGTGGGCGTGGCCAGGCGTGGTTCGTCGTTTGGGTTGTCGTTATCTTCCGTCTGGTTAAAAATCGCAAAAAGCGAATAGTATTCCTTCTGGCTGATCGGGTCAAACTTGTGGGTATGACATTTTGCGCAGCCGACAGTCAGGCCCATGAAAACCTGCCCGGTGGTGTCAACCCGGTCTTTAATGGCCGCAACGCGGAATTCTTCATCGTCGGTTCCACCTTCGTCGTTTGACATAGTGTTTCGATGAAACGAAGTCGCCAGAATCTGTTCAGATGTGGCGTTCGGAATCAGGTCGCCGGCGATCTGCTCTGTCAGGAACTGGTCGTAGGGCTTATTGGCGTTGAAGGAGTCGATCACCCAGTCGCGATAACGCCACATGTATTCTCTTAAAGGATCGGAACCATAGCCTTTGCTGTCAGCGTATCGGGCCAGGTCAAGCCAGCCCCGGGCCAGCCGTTCACCATAATGAGGTGAGGCCAGAAGCCTCTGAACCAGCTTTTCCGTTGCATCAGGCGATGAATCGGCAAGATACGCATCAACTTCTTTAACAGAGGGCGGCAGGCCTGTCAGGTCAAGACTCAGTCGTCTGATCAAAGTCGCCTTGTCGGCTTGCTTTGCAGGCTTAAGCCCGGCCTGATCAAGTTTTTTTAGAATAAACCTGTCAATAGCTGATGAGGCCCAGGAATCATTGGATGTTTCAGGCGGCTGAGGCCTCGACACCGGTAAAAATGCCCAGTGTTCGGCATAATCCGCACCTTGTGCGATCCAAGCCCGCAACTTTTCAATCTCTTCTTTTTTCAGCGGCGGGCCCGACCTGGGCGGCGGCATCACTTCATCGGCTTCCGTGCTGGTCACACGGGCCATAAGTTCGCTGGCGTTAGAATCGCCAGGCTTGATCACGTGATACCCATCGCGTGACCTGACAGCATCGGCACGTTGATCAAGACGAAGCTCGCCTTTTCGCGATTCATCATCAATTCCGTGGCAGCTCAGGCATCGGGCAGAGAGAATCGGACGGATGTCGCGATTGAAATCAACTTTTGTTCCTGGTTCGGCTCCACTGAGGCTCAAGCCTGAGAAACACGCAAGCGGAACGGCGACCACTTTGAACCATTTCATTGTCGATCTCTCCAGAACCTCAAATCTCAGCCAGATCAGGCGAGCAACGCGCTAACAACCTTCGCCGGTTCAACACCCGTCAGTCGCTGGTCAAGCCCCTGGAACGGGAAGACGAAGCGGCGGTGATCTATGCCAAGGCACTGCAGAACGGTGGCATTCAGGTCGTTCAGGTTGACAGGATCCTTCGCAATATTATAGCTGAAGTCGTCAGTCTCGCCGTAAGAAACCCCGCCTTTGGCACCACCACCGGCGATCCACATGCAGAAGTTACGCGGGTGATGATCCCGGCCGTAATTTTCGTTGCTTAACGCACCCTGCGAATAGACCGTTCGGCCGAACTCGCCACCACACACCACCAGAGTGTCTTCAAGCAGGCCCCGGCGCTCAAGATCGTGAAGCAGGGCGCCGGTTGGCTGGTCAACATCACGACATTGAAGGCCTATTTCCGATGGCAGGTTATTATGCTGATCCCAACCGCGATGCAGAATCTGGACGACTCGCACATTCCGCTCGGCCAGCCGGCGAGCCAGCAGGCAGCTTGCAGCATACGAGCCCGGCTTGTGTACATCAGGCCCGTACAGGTCAAGCGTTTCCTTCGACTCTGTCGAAAAATCGGTCAGTTCGGGCACGCTCGCCTGCAT
>JBJTRR010000251.1:0-1998 GCA_046076185.1 bacterium
CGGAAATTCTCGCCCGAAGAACTGAAGAAGATGATGGAATCGGGGCAGATCAAGTCGGCTGCCTCGCCAACCAAGCCGTCAGGTTCGCCCTTGGCCCCTGCCCGGCCTGGAATGCCGGGAACAGTCGGCCAGCGTCCGCCCGGTGCTCAGGGTGCCGGCCCGCTGGGTAGCCCAGGTGCCCCTTCGGCACCGCCAGGTGGTTATCCCACACCGGCTGAAGAGGAAGAAGAACGCAAAAAGGCTGGCAAGGGTGGCAGCCCCAGCGATCGTTCCGCCCGTCGCGACCAAAGAACCATCCGCCAGACCACCCGTGTAACCTCTCCGGTTTCGGTTGATGCGATCATCGGCGGCGAAGACGACGAATCCATGCATCGTCGTGGCCGCCGGCCCAAGGCCAAGTCGCATCAGGTGGTTCAGCAGACCCGCAAGGAATTTGCCGAACTCCAGCCGCCAGTGAATATTCGCAGCCTTTCTGAGGCCATCGGCGTCAAAGCCAATGAAATTATGACTCTACTCTTCAAGCAGGGCAAAGCTGTCCGCATTAACGACGCCCTGCCCGAGCAGACAGCCATGGAGCTGGCCCTGGAATTTGGCGTTGAACTGCGAATCGTTCATGCAAGAACGGCCGAAGACGACATGCTTGATGTCTTCATCGACCAGACTGAAGAGGGCGAAAAAGAACTCCGGCCGCCGATCATCACCATCCTCGGCCACGTTGACCACGGCAAGACTTCGCTGCTTGACCGCATCAGAAAGTCTGATGTCGCCGCGCACGAGTCGGGCGGTATCACCCAGCACATCGGGGCCTATCAGGTCTCGCACAATAGTCATTTGATCACATTCCTTGACACACCCGGCCACGAAGCCTTCACGTCCATGCGTGCCCGAGGCGCCAACGTGACCGATATCGTGGTGCTTGTCGTAGCGGCCGACGACGGCGTGATGCCTCAGACGCTGGAAGCGATCAGCCACGCCAAGGCGGCTGAAGTGCCGATCGTTGTGGCGCTGAACAAAATTGACCTGCCGAACGTGAACATCAACCGAATCTTCGGCGAACTCAGCCAGCACGGCCTGGTTCCTGAAGAATACGGCGGCGATACGCTGGTCGTGAAAACTTCGGCCCAGACAGGCCAGGGCATTCCCGACCTGCTTGAAAACCTTCTGCTGATTGCCGAACTGAAAGACCTCAAGGGCAACAAAAACCGGCCGGCCGTGGGCACATGCCTTGAGGCCCAGGTTTCTGAAGGCCGGGGCGTGGTGGCTACCATGCTTGTCGAAGACGGCACGCTCAAGGTGGGCGATGTTCTGGTCTGCGGCAATGGCTACGGGCGTGTTCGTGCGATGTACAACCATCGTGGCGAGCCTGTGGAACTGGCCGGGCCAAGCACACCAGTGGAAGTCAGCGGCCTGGATGAAGTGCCGGTGGCCGGCGAAAAATTCGCCGTGCTTTCCGATCTTTCCAAGGCCCGCGAAATTGCCGGTGCGCGTAAGGAACGCTCACGAGAGCTTGAGCGGTCGGAACGCTCGGCTGTCACCCTTGAAAACCTCTTCGACCGCATGCAGGAACAGCGCGTCCGAAGCCTCAATATCATTCTCAAGGCCGACGTTCAGGGCTCGCTGGAAGCACTCACCAAAGAGCTTGAGAAACTCGAAAACGCCGAAATTCCGATCCGGATACTGCACCGGGCCGTGGGCGGCATCACCGAAAGTGATGTGCAGCTGGCTGATGCATCGCAGGCCATCATCATCGGCTTCCGCGTCGCGCCTGAAGACAGAGCCATCAGCATGGCTGATGATAAGAATATCGACATTCGTCGATATGACATCATCTATCAGGTGACGGATGAAGTGAAGAAGGCGATTGAGGGCATGCTTGTGCCCGAAATCAAGGTGGTGCATTTGGGCCGGGCTGCGGTACGCCAGGTCTTCAAGATCTCGAAGATCGGAACAGTTGCGGGCTGCTTTGTCACCTCGGGCACAATTGAACGAACCGCCAAG
>JBJTRR010000252.1:0-4503 GCA_046076185.1 bacterium
CCGCCTCGGCCCACATCGCCGGTTTTGAGTCTGTCACCGTCAAAAGCGGCCCAGGAGGCCTGGTTGATCTTGACGACCTCAGGGCCAAAATCGACTCCAATTCAGCCGTTTTCATGATCACCAACCCCAACACCGCCGGCCTTTTCGACCACCAGATTGGCACGATTTCGGCCATTCTGCGGGAAAAAGGCACACTGATGTATCTCGATGGTGCCAACATGAACGCCATTCTGGGCATTGTTCGCCCGGGCGATATGGGCGCCGATCTGATGCACTATAACCCCCACAAAACCTTCTCGGGCCCGCATGGCGGCGGTGGCCCCGGCGCAGGGCCAATTGCCGTGCGAGATCATCTTGCCCGATTCCTGCCTTCGCCCATGGTCGTAAAGCGGGAAAACGGCAGCTACGACCTTGACTACAACCGTCCTGACTCCATCGGCCGCGTGCGTGGCACCTTTGGCAATGTGGGTGTGCTGGTGCGGGCCTGGGCCTATATCCGCAGCCAGGGCCCTGATGGCCTGAAGAATGTTTCGGAAATGGCTGTGCTGAACGCTAATTACATTCTCTCACAACTGAAAGATATCTACCCGGTGCCGATGGGCGACCGCTGCATGCATGAATTTGTGGCCAGTGCCCGTGCCATGTCGCGTGAAAAAGGTGTCAGGGCCATGGATATCGGCAAACGCCTGCTTGATTACGGCTTCCATGCCCCCACCGTCTATTTCCCGCTCATTATCGCTGAAGCCCTGATGATCGAGCCGACCGAGACCGAGTCGCTACAGACACTTGACGAATTCATTTCAGCCATGCGAAAGATTGCCGCCGAAGACCCTGAAACGCTGCATGCCGCCCCACTAACCACACCTGTCAACCGCCCCGACGAAGTGCAGGCCGCCAAAAATCCGCTGCTCCGCTGGCAGAAGTCAGAATTGAAGTGAGCGGCTGACTGATGTCACACGACTTCCTCATCCGCTTTCTGCCGGCCATTCATGCCGACGGCCCCACGCAAATGGGCATGGACCTGGCCCTGCTTGACCATGCCGAATCTGAGCCAACCGCAATCTGGCTTCGGGTTTACACCTGGTCAGCCCCCACCCTTTCACTTGGCTATTTTCAGGCATGGAACGAGCTTCCTGAAATGCTTAGATCAGCCTGGGCCGGGCAGGCCATGGTCAGGCGGCCCACAGGCGGCGGGGCCATCTGGCACGATGGCGACCTGACTTACGCCGTGGTCGTGCCGGCCGCTCATCCCTGGGCAGGCCATTCTCGCACGCTTTATCAGGCCATTCACAACGCTCTCGCCAGCCTTTTGCAGCAAGGCGGGGCGGCCGTTGCCCGGCGGTCTGAGGTTCAGCCCAGCCACCGGCCAGGCCTTACACCGGGCGTGAAGTCATCGCCATTTCTCTGCTTCGACGACGGCGACGCCGACGACCTTCTGCTGAAAGGGCATAAAATTGTCGGCGGGGCACAGCGGCGGCGGGGCTGGGCCACCCTGCAGCACGGCTCGGTGCACTGGCAAAGGTCGGCCCTGCCACAGGCGGCTCACCTGCCGGGCCTGGTTGACATGGCCCCCGCTTTTCACGAACCATCGGCCATAAAATGGGGGCTTTCACTGGGCCCACGGCTGGGTGCTCTCTGGCAGATGCCGGTTGAGCCAACAGCTTTCCCGCCCGAAGTGATGCTGACCGCCCACGGCTGGAGCAACCGCCTGCGACAGCCCGAATGGCTATTGAAAAGATAAAAAATCGCATGGAATCTTTCACCCAGACGGAAAAATTGATAGATTATGTCGATCCTCCCTGATACCTTATCAAGAATCTGGCACAGGCCGTTCTGGCTTTGCGACAATACTCAGGACTGAACATTAAAAGGTGGTGAACGATGAAAGTGGAATTGGTCGTCGTTCAGGGAAATCCTGACGGAAAGCGTATTCATCTGACTATTCCCGTGTTTCGTATTGGCCGGGGCGAGACCTGCCACCTGCGGCCCAATAGTGAACGCGTAAGCCGGGAACATGCGGAATTCGCTGTTAAAGACGGTGTCTTTACAGTGCGCGACCTTGGCAGTCGCAATGGCACACTTGTCAATGGCAAGCCGATTGAAGATCTGACAGTCCTTGCCCGCGGCGACCTGGTGACAGTCGGCCCCCTGACATTCGCCGTTGCATTTGATGGCGATCACTCGCCGGCCAGCCCCGCCCCTGCCGCTCAGGCACCTGCCGCTGCACCGGCAGCCAAACCAGCCGCACCGGCCAACGACATCGCCTCGTGGCTCTTCGACGAAAAACCTGCTGAAGAAAAGCCCAGCGGCGTTTATGGCGGCGAAACCATCACCATCACGGCCTTCAAGGCCACCCAGGGCATGTCGGCCTCGTCAGGCATAACCGAAGCCGCCAAGATGGACGACCAGGGCTTTGAACGCCAGACCGAAGCCGAAGAAGAAGAAACCGAAAACGCTGAAGAATTCATGGACGAAGACAACCCCTTCAACGTGAAGAAAAAGCCTGCTGAATCGGCCCCTAGTGCAACGGCAGCTCCATCAAAAGAGACGTTTAAGGATACCTCCGACGCGGCCAGCGCCATCCTTCGCCGAATGATGGAACGCAGCAAGGACGACTGACCGACCAAGCCCCGGGCCGGGAATTCAGCGAGCCAAACCATGTCTGACCTGAATTCCCCCGCCCGCGACCGCCTGAAAGCCCTGCACTCGGCCCTTGCCCAGCGTATTCCCGGCCAGTCGGCCCTGATCGAAAACCTGATCATCGGCTTTGTTGCCGGCGGCCACGTTCTGCTGGAAGGCTTGCCGGGTCTGGCTAAAACCACAATTGTCCGGCTTCTGGCTCAAGGCCTTGATTTGCCTTTTGGCCGCGTCCAGATGACGCTCGACCTGATGCCGGCCGACATTCTGGGCAGCTCTATTCTGAAGCCTGACCTCAGCGGATTTGTCTTTCTGCCGGGGCCTGTTTTCAGCACGATTCTGCTGGTTGACGAGCTGAACCGCGCACCTGCCCGCGTGCAAAGTGCCCTGCTTGAAGCCATGCAGGAACGGCAGATCACCTCTGGCCCGGAAAGCCGCCCGCTTGACCCGCTGTTCTGGACAGTTGCCACACAGAACCCGCTTGAGCAGGAAGGCACCTATCCGCTGGCCGAATCGCAGAAGGATCGCTTCAGCCTTCGCCTTCATGTCAGCCTGCCGCCAGCCAGTGCCGAACCTGCCATTCTGGGCATGATTCGCGACCCGCTGGCCGATCCGATCACACCGGCCGGCCTTGCCCCGGCTAGTTATCTGGCCCTTCGCCTGGTTCACGAGCAGATACACATGTCTGACTTGATTGTCGGCTGGGCTACGCGGCTGGTGCAGTCCACACGCAGCCCTGCCCTGCTGGGGCTTGATGACCAGGTGTTGTGGGGTGCCAGCCCACGCGGTGGCCGCATGTGGCTGAAGATCGCGCGGGTGCGTGCCTGGTGGCACGGGCGAGATTACATTGTGCCGGAAGACCTGCGAGAAACTGCCGACAATGCCCTGAGCCACCGAATTATGGCCCGATGGTCGGCCCGTCGCGGCGAACCGGCGAAACCGGATCAACCGCTTGTCATCAGGTTAATGGATAAACTCGGCCCGCCATAAACACTGCCGGTTGTATCTGAAATATCGCTGCTGATTGCATTTTCTTTCAAATTCATCAGGCTTTTTCCGATAGCATCTGCCGATATTAAATGAAGGAGCAAACCATGAAATGCAATCGACGATTGTTTACACAATCAACATCCGTTTTCATCGCTCATTCCGGCTTGATTTCACTTATGGCTGATGAATCACAACAAATTGATAAATCAAAGGCGATGGTTCAGTTCGGCCTCATCACCGACCTGCATCATGCTGATAAACCTGCGGCTGGCACGAGATATTATCGTGAGACCATGAACAAATTTCAGGAAGCGGCCGAAAAGTTTAAATCGCACAAGCCTGATTTCATGGTTGAGCTTGGTGATTTGATCGACGCCGCTGATTCGGTTGAAACCGAGTTGAAATATTTAAAACAGATCAATCGTGAATTGGAAAAAACATGCCCGAAACGATATTATGTTATGGGGAACCACTGTGTGGACACATTGAAAAAGCAGGAGTTTCTTGGTCAGGTCGGCCAGCAGAAATCGTATTTTTCATTTGATACAGCGGGCTGGCATTTCATTATTCTTGATGCCTGTTTTCGTGCCGATGAAACACCTTATGAGCGTAAGAATTTCACATGGACTGACAGCAACATCCCAAATCACGAATTAGACTGGCTGAAAAACGACCTGGCGGCGACCAAATCAAATGCAATTGTCTTTTTGCATCAGCGGCTTGACGAATCTGGGAACCATATGGTCAGAAATGCTGCTGCCGTGCGCCGGATACTGGAAGAATCTGGCAAAATTCGGGCTGTGTTTCAGGGCCACAGCCATCAAAACGACATTCAGCAGATCAACAATATTCCTTATCTCACCATGGTTGCCATGA
>JBJTRR010000253.1:0-1234 GCA_046076185.1 bacterium
CGCCGCCGGAATATGCTTCAACCCGCGTGCATCATTCGCTTTATCTGCCTGAAAACTGGAAAAAAGGCGGGAAATATCCGGTTATTGTCGAATTTACCGGTAATTATTTTCCTGAGGCAGGCAGCTCGGGGCAGGTGCAGGGTGCCAGCCTTGGTTACGGCCTTTCGGGCGGCCGGTTTATCTGGGTGGTTCTGCCATTTATTGCAGAAGACGGCAAAGCAAACGCCCGAACCTGGTGGGGCGATGAAAAAGCCACCGTGGCCTATGCCAAGACCAATATTCCACGCATTTGCCGCGAATATGGCGGCGACCCCGACCGCGTTTTTCTCTGCGGATTTTCACGTGGGGCCATTGCCGTGAACTACATCGGCCTGGCCGACGACGAAATTGCTGCACTCTGGGCCGGTTTTATCACGCACGACCATTACGACGGCCAAAGGGCTTGGCCAGGCACAGTCTGGGGCACTCCGCTGGAAACTTATCGCAAATCGGCCGCCGCACGATTGAAACGTCTGGGTAGCCGCCCGGTTCTGGCAATGCAAGCCCCTGACACAAATAAGATCAGGGAATATCTCGGCAGTCATCAGACCCTTGGCCAGATCACCTTTCTGAATGTGCCCATGGCGCGTATTTTCCCAAAATTGCCGACGGAAGACATCATCCACTTGCATAACGACCAATGGCTGCTTTTTGAAAGCCCTGCTGCCGACCAGGCCAGAAACTGGCTGCAGCGGCATGCCAAAATGCCATAAGACAAGCGAGTTAATGAAATCAAATCAAAACCTCTTTCACCGCCAGCCGGCTTTTGCGTTATGATGTGCTGATCAACCTGCTACCAGGCAACTCTCGCTGGTTCCTGAATCATTGAGCCATATAACAGCCCGTCACCCTGCTTTTCACAGATCATCACATGAAATCAAACGGAAAAAACCGCCGATCATTCCTGAAAACCACAGCCATTGCGGGCACGGTTGCCACACTTGCTGAAAAATCGGCCCTGGCACAGCAAGCCGGGCCACTGATGGTCTATGTGGGCACGTTCAGCTCACCATTGAAAGACTTTCTGCCTACGCAGGTTGACCTGCCGCCCGGCAATGGCCGCGGCATTCACATTTTTCAAATGGGCCGGGAATCGGGAAGTCTCTCACAGGTCGGCGAGGTGCGCATGGGCACCAGCCCCAGTTGCCTGGCCGTCAATTCGGCCGGAAATCGCCTTTACTCAGCCAACGAGACC